>OMJI01000199.1 GCA_900299315.1 Verrucomicrobiota bacterium
ATCGGGTTCGGCGCGTGGCTGGCGACGCTGGGGGAGGGTGGTTTCAACTTCAATTTCAACCTACCCGGTCGGCAACAACAACATGGGGACATGCGGAAGGTTTTCGAGCACGCCCGGGAATACGTGCTGGCTAACTTGGTGTGGATCATCCCGGTGGTTGTCATCGTGATCCTGTTGCTGATGGCGATTGGTGTGGCGGTGATGTGGGTCAGCAGTCGTGGAAAATTCGTTTTCCTTCACCAGATGGTCACCGGCCGTGCCGAGATCGGCGAGCCGTGGCGACGAGCGGAAACACCGGGGTGGAGTTTGTTTTGGTTCCGACTGGTTTTTGGGGTGATTGGAATGCTGGCGATGCTGCCGCTCATTGCCGGTGGTGTCTACATCGGTGTGAAGATGTATCGCGCCGGTGCGCCAGACGCCGCCGGGATCTTGGGGCTAGTGGGGTTGGTTTTGGTGTTCTTGGTGGTCACCATTGTTTGGTTTCTGGTGATGAAATTTACCGATGACTTCGTGGTGCCGGTAATGTCGTTGCGGCGCTGCGAATGCCTGCCGGCGTGGCGGGAAGTTGGCCAGTTGATGAGGGCAAATGCCGGTAACTTCGTGAACTACGTTTTATTTCAGATCGTCATTGGATTAGCGACCGGGGCGCTGGTGATTTTCTTAGTCATCGCGACATGCTGCATTGCCGGCTGCTTCTTGATCATCCCGTATTTGGGAACGGTATTGTTGCTCCCCATCGTCGCGTTCAAGCGGGCGTACTCGCTGCATTATCTCGCTCAATACGGCGCGGAGTATGATGTTTTTGCCACGCCTGTAGCCGAGGTGTAAGCCTCGGCCGAAGCTGACGCTTCGGCTACAGTTACCGATGGCGAGACTTGCCACGGGGGCGGGCTTCTTGTAGAAGGGGGGCGTTCTCATGGCGTCTCACAAGATTCATCCCACCGCGCTTGTGGATTCTCGCGCGGAAATCGGCGATGGCTGCGAAGTCGGCCCCTATTGTGTCATCGGGCCCGACGTGCGGCTGGGGCCGGGGTGTCGGTTGCACTCGCACGTGGTGATCGACGGTCTGACGACGATCGGGGTGCGGAATGAATTTTTCCCTTTTGCCTGCATTGGGTTGAAGACACAGGATCTGAAGTACGCCGGTGGGAAATGTTACTTGGAAATCGGTACCGACAATGTGTTTCGGGAGCATGTGACGGTGCACGCGGCCACGGGCGATGGTTTGTACACGCGCGTGGGATCGCATAACAACTTTCTGGCATACTCGCACATTGCCCACGACTGTATTGTCGGTAGCCACGTGATTTTCAGCAACAACGGCACGCTGGCCGGGCACGTGACGGTCGAGGACCACGCAATCGTGGGCGGCTTGGCGGCGGTGCATCAGTTTTGCCGAATTGGCACCATGTCGATCATCGGCGGCTGTGCGAAGGTTGTGCAGGACGTGCCGCCCTACATGATGGTGGATGGAAATCCTGCCGCAACCCGGGGCATCAACAAGGTGGGGATGGAACGCAACGGGGTGCCGGAAGAGTCACAGCGAGCGCTCCGGGAGGCGTTTAAGATCGTCTTTAGGTCGGGCTTGACAGTCTCCAACGCGTTGGATAAGGTGCTCACCGAAGTTTCGCGGAGCAAAGAAATCGAACACTTCGTCGACTTCTGTCGCAAGTCTGAGCGCGGGATCGCCCGATAAACAAGGAAGCGATAAAGCAGTTTGTCTTGCGTTGCCACATTGCCGACCGTGCCGATTCCCGGCAACGGAACGCAACCTCGGATTTGAAAAGGGTCACGCCACGAAACGGATAACACGGTGGGGAATACTGCATGAGACAACGACGATTTAACCGACGCCGCCCCGGTGGTGGACAACGCCATCCGCAGCAGCACGATCAACAGCAGGGCGGACAGTTCGCCGACCAAGGGGCTCCGGTTCCCACGGAACCCGGTCAGCCACCCGCCACCGACGCCGCGCAGCCAAACATTGTGAACACAACCGAGCCGCAATCATCCGCCACGCCAGCCGTGCAAGTCACGGAGCCGTCGCACCAGCAATCCACCCAGGGCCAGCCGCAACAAAATCAGCCGCCGCAACGGCAACTCACGCCGTGTCGCGGTGTCTTGGAAGTCGGGGAAAAAGGGTTCGGCTTCCTGCGCAATCCGGCCCGCAGTTTTCAGATCAGCCCGAACGACATCTACGTGTCACCGGACATGATCCGCAAGTACAAGCTGCGCCCCGGTATCGAGGTGGATGGCAAGTCGGCGCCGCCCAAGAAGGGCAGCCCGCAGCTCGTCGAGATCAACACCATCAATGGCGACGCGCCGGAGAAGTTCATGAACTTGAAGAAGTTCGATGATCTTACGGTGATCCAGCCGGACGAGCGCTTCATCATGGAGACAGTGCCGGATCGCTACACGACCCGGGTGCTGGACGTGGTGGCGCCCATCGGCAAGGGCACGCGCGGCTTGATCGTTGCGGCGCCGCGTACCGGCAAGACCACTTTGCTGCATCACATCGCGGACGCGGTGATCACCAATCATCCCGACGTGCACACGATGGTGTTGCTGGTGGACGAACGGCCGGAAGAAACCACGGATTTCCGCCGTTCCATCAAGGGCGGCGAGGTGCTCGCGTCGACGAATGATCAAACCATCGAAGACCACGTGCGCACGGCCAAGATGGCCATCGAGCGCGCCAAGCGGCTTGTCGAGGCCGGTAAGGACGTCTTTGTGGTTCTCGACTCGATCACACGTCTGGCCCGGGCCTTCAACAATTACATCGGCTCCACCGGCCGCACCATGACCGGTGGTCTGGACGCCCGTGCCATGGAACAGCCCCGCCGCATCTTCGCCTCCGCGCGAAATACAGAAGAGGCTGGTTCGCTGACCATCGTCGCGACGGCGCTCATCGAAACCGGCTCGCGGATGGATGAGCTCATCTTTCAGGAGTTCAAGGGCACCGGCAACATGGAGTTGGTTCTCGACCGGAAGATCGCCGAGCAACGGTACTGGCCGGCGGTGGACATCAACATGTCCGGCACGCGGCGCGAGGAGTTGCTCCTCACGCCGCCGGAATTGGAAGCGATTGCCCGGATGCGCCGCGCGCTCGCCGGTGCACCGCCGGTGGAGGCCATCCAGAAACTGCTCAACGGCTTGTCCAAGCTCAAGACGAACAAGGAATTCCTGATCGCGGTCGGCAAGGGCGGGTAGTGAGCCGCGTTCGCGATTTCCGTAAAGTCGTCCAACGGCTCGCCCGCGCGCGAGCGTGGGAAGTCGAGCAGGTCGGCGCGGTTTGGGGATATCCTTTTTTTCAAGTCACCCGGTCGGTCAACAAGCGTTGGCCGACCGTGTTTCTTTCCGGTGGGATGCACGGCGAAGAGCCGGCAGGAGTGGAGGGTGTCCTGCAATGGCTGGAAGCCCGGCCTCGCTCAACTGGCCGGTCAACTGGTATGTGCTGCCGTGCATCAATCCCTATGGCTGGGAACGCAACTACCGGCGCAACCGCCAGCGCTATGACATCAACCGTCAGTTTCGCGGACGGACGGATTGCCCCGAGGCGTTGCTGGTGAAACGGCTGTTGCGTGGTCGGCGGTTTGTTCTCTCTTTTGAAATGCACGAGGACTCGGATGCGACTGGTTATTACCTTTACGAGGCTTCCCGGGACGGTGCGGCGTTTGCCGACCGGATTTTGCGTGAAGTCGGGCGCGTCGCTCCCATCAACCGCGATCACGTCATCGATGGGCGGCGTTCCGATGGCAACGGCTTGATCACGCGGCCGGCAACCTTGGCGGCGCTCCGCCGTCGCCCGCAATGGCCGATGGCCTACCACGTCTTTCAGAATCACGCCGACCACCTGATCGGCAGCGAAACGTCGCAGCGCGTCGGCCTGGCCCGGCGGGTTCGCGCGCATCACCGGGCCTTGGAAGTGGCACTGGAGATGTTGACAACCAAGGCAAAACCCTGAATAAGTAACCCCGTTTTTATGCCGACTTACGAATACGAATGCCAGAAGTGTGGGCACACGTTTGAGGTGTTCCAGTCGATCAAGGACGCGCCCAAGAAGACGTGCGTCAAGCCCAAGTGCCGGGGTCGCGTGAAGCGGTTGCTGGGCACGGGGGCGGGGATGATTTTCAAGGGGTCAGGGTTTTACATCACGGATTACCGGAAACCGGGCTACTCCGAGGCTGCCAAGAAGGACAGCACGGCGGTATCTCCCACCAAGTCCGACAAGCCCGCAGCCAAAAAGGATTAGTCAGCCATGCTGGAATGCCCCAAGTGCGGTTACGATAACGAACTCGGTCGCATCTTCTGTCATCAGTGCGGCCAGAAGCTCGACATCAACCAGATCAAGCCGCCCAGCCGCGGCGGCAAGTCGCTGCGGAAAAAATCATCCTTCGGTGCCGGGCGCGCGATTTCGTGGATCATTCGGCTCGCGATCCTCGCCAGTGTCGGCTGGATGATTTACCTCATCGCCCAAGTGCCGGACGTGAAGAAGATTGAGACTACCAACGCGGACTTGGTCTCCTTCTACAAGAAACGTGACGCCGTTGAAAATGCGGTCGCGATGAAGAAAGAGGTCAACCTCAGCTTCTCGCAGACGGAAGTAAATAAGTTCATCGGTACACTCAAGTTCGAAAAACCCGAAGGGAAAGGCTTGGCCTTATCCGCCTCCCACTTGCAGATCGAATTCGAAAAGGACGAGGCCACCGCCATCATCGTCGGTTCGATCAGTGTCGGCAGTTCGTGGGACAAGCGTCTCTACCTCAGCTACACCGGCACTCCCGGCATCGAAGGCGGGAAATTCGTCTTCAAGCCGGTGACGGCGCGGATCGGCGCGCTGAAGGTCCCGCTCTTCTTGCTGGAGCGCACCAACTTGATTCAAGGCTGGTTCGAACAGTTGTTCGGCCAGTTGAACGACGAGAAACGCCTCCTCAATTCCGTCACCTCCGTCAGCGCCGATACCCAGGCGTTGGCGGTGAAGTACAAACCCTGAGGAAGCACCGATGGTCCGCGCTGTCATCGTCGGGATCGCCCTTCTGATCCTGCCGCTGGCGCGTGCGCAAACCGAGCGGCTCAACCGCGGCGTCAGCACCTCCCGGCAATTCATCTGCTACGCCGCCAACCCGCTCCTACCGGCCTCGCTCGGCTACTTTGCCGAACAAGTCAAACGCGAATGGCTCTACACCCTCGACGCGCCTGATGAATGGCGCGACCCGGTCGTCCTGCTCGTGACCGCGCGGTCGGATGCGAACCAAGCTGCCGCCAGCCCGGCGTTGCGGGTGTTCCAGACCGACCTCCACCTGAAGTACCAAGTGACATGGCTGACCCCGCCGGGGCTGGAGCAACCCACCGTCGTGCTGGCGATCGTCGAATCGCTCTGCGCGGAATTGGCCAACCGCAATGAGGACGCGTCCGTGGCGAAACCGTACCGGCCGGCGCCCGTTCCGCATTGGCTGACGTACGGTTTGGCGCGTGTGATTCAAGGGCGCGACGAACGCCTGGTCCAACTGGCCCGACGCTCCCGGGTGGAGGGCCAATTGCCAAACGTGACGTTGCTGCTCGCCAGCCAACTCGCACCGACCACGCCGGTGGAGCGTGACTTGTTTGAAGCCAACGCCTGGGTCCTCGTCCAGAGCCTGCTCGCCTTACCGGACGGCGCTCCCAAACTCCGCCAATTCCTCACCGGCCTCGGCAAGCACAAGCAGGTCGCCGCCGCTTTCTGGGAAACCTACCGGGGCGACTTCACCGACGAAGCCGGACTCGCGCGATGGTGGGCGGTGCAATTCGCCGCCCGCACCACCACGGTTGTCGCCGAGAACTTTACCGGCGAGGAAACCTCCCGGCGTTTGACGGCGATCCTCAGCACCACGCTGGCTCCATCCACCACCAATGCCAGTGCCCGGGCCGAGATCGAACTGCCACTGGCCGACTTGGCACGATATTCCGAGGCGCCGTGGCTGCATGATGTCGTGCAGGAAAAACTCGCGCGCCTCGCCAATCTACTCTCGCAAGCCTGCCCCTCCTACCGGCCTGCCGTCGAAGCCTACAGCGAGGCGCTTCAATGGTTGCTGCAGGAGAACCGCGTCCGCTTCCGCCGTGGTATCGCCCGGGCCGACAAGGTGCGTGCCCAGTGCGACAAACAAGATCGCGATTTGCGCGCTTATCTCGACGCGGCGGAGTTGAAGTATGCGCCTGCCGACGGCGCACCGGATTTCAGCGGCGCTTTTCGCACCTTGTCGGACATGGAAACGCTCGAACGCACCCGGCGTTCGCCCATCAGCGAATACCTAGACCAGTTTGACAAGTAGCGCCTGGATTTTGTCCCGCTGCTCGCGCAACTGCGCCAGCCGGTCGCGCTCCCGTTGCACCGCGATGGGCGCGGCCTTCGAAACGAAATTCTCATTCGCCAGCTTTGCCTCCGTGCCGGTGATCTGCTTCTCGACGTCCGCGAGTTGCTTGGTCAGCTTCGTTTTTTCCGCGGCCGGATCCACTGCGCCCACGAGGAACACCGTCGCCTCATTCGTCACGCCGCTCGGCGTCAGGCCGGTTGGTGTGTAGCCCGGGTCGATGGTCACCGACTCCGCGTTAAGGATGCCAGTCAGGAACGGGATTTCAGAACGGAAGAAGTCCGCATACTTCCCGGGCTTGATGACGAACTGCACCTTCTTCTTCGGGTCCACCGCGTTGTCATTCCGCAACTGCCGGCCTGCTGTAACGAGTCCATAAAGGGCCTGCGTCTCCATTACGATGTCCATTCCGCCTTGGGCCTCGACTCGCGGCCACGCGGCGAATTGGATTGTGTCGCTTCCATAACCCATACCGCGCCAGAGTTCTTCCGTGATGAAAGGCGCGAAAGGGTGAAGGAGGCGCAGGATTTTACTGAATACTTCGTCTAACACGCCAATGTTGGATGACACCTTGCTCGCTTCGATATACCAATCGCAGAAATCCCCCCAAACGAAGTCATAGAGAATCTTTGCGGCTTCATTGAACCGGTATTCGTCGAGTGCTGCGCCAGCCTTGATAATTGCCCCATTCAGTTCATGAAGAATGCGATAATCGTGAGCATTGTTGGGCCTTGAAGACGGGTTGGCGGCGCGTTGCATCTGGATGAAACGGGCGGCGTTCCAGAGCTTGTTCATGAAGTTGCGGCCGACTTCGCAGCGTTTCTCGTCGAACAAAATGTCCTGACCTTGCGGCGCAATGAGCATCAGGCCGAAGCGCAGACCATCGGCACCGTACTTCGCGATGAGGTCGAGCGGGTCGGGGGAGTTGCCGAGTGACTTGGACATCTTGCGGCCCTGCGCGTCGCGGATGATGCCGGTGAAGTAGACGTTGGAGAACGGCTTCGCGTCTGTGTACTCGTACCCGGCCATGATCATGCGGGCGACCCAGAAGAAGATGATGTCGGGGCCGGTGACGAGGTCGGTGGTCGGGTAAAACTTTTTCCGCGTCGCTTCGTCCATCGTCGCAAACGGCCAGAGCCACGAACTGAACCACGTGTCGAGCACGTCAGTGTCTTGCGTCCAGCCGTCACCGGCCGGCGCGTCGAGGCCGCAATAAACTTCATCACCCCGGTACCACACCGGGATCCGGTGACCCCACCAGAGTTGCCGGCTGATGCACCAATCGCGGATGTTTTTCATCCAGTGCGTATAGGTTTTCTGCCAACGCTCGGGGTAGAACTTGATCTCGCCGGTCTCGACGGCGTCGGTGGAGCGGGGGACTTGCGGGTATTTCAGGAACCATTGCTCGCTGAGGTACGGTTCAATCGGGACGTTGGTGCGCTCGCTGTAGCCGACGTTGTGCTCGTAATCCTCGACCTTCACGAGCAGACCGGCTTGCGTCATGGCCTCGACCACAGCTTCCCGGCATTCGAGCCGGTCGAGCCCTTCGTAATCCTCACCGGCTTCCGCCGTCATCGAACCGTCCGGGCCAATAACGACCGTGAACGGCAGCTTGTGCCGCAACGCCATCTCGTAGTCGGCCACGTCGTGCGCGGGGGTCACCTTCACGCAGCCGGTGCCGAACTTCGGGTCCACCGCCGCGTCGGCGATGACCGGTATCTCCTTGTTCCGCAGCGGCAGTGTAATCTTCTTTCCGACCAAATGCCGGTAACGCGGATCGTCGGGATGCACCGCGACTGCTTCATCGCCGAGCATCGTTTCCGGTCGGGTCGTGGCGACGACGATTTCAGGGCTGTACCGGAAATGCCAAAGCTGGCCTTTCGTCGGCGTCATGATGACTTCTTCGTCGGACAACGCCGTGCGGCCGACCGGGTCCCAGTTCACCATCCGTTTGCCGCGGTAGATGTAACCTTTCCGGTAAAGATCCACGAACGTCTCGAGCACGGCGCGCGAGTAGCCGTCGTCCATCGTGAATCGTTCCCGGCTCCAATCGCACGAGCAACCGAGCTTCTTCAACTGCTGGATGATGATGCCGCCGTGCTTCTCTTTCCATTCCCAGATCTTTGCGACGAGTTTCTCGCGGCCGAGATCGTCGCGGTGTTTGATGACGCCCTGTTTGCGGAGCGTCTTCTCGACGACGGTCTGCGTGGCGATGCCGGCATGATCGGTGCCCGGCAGCCACATCCAACTCGATCGCGAACGCGGCGAGGAGCGTGCCGTTCTCGTTGCGGCTGGCGCCCGACCACGAACTG
>OMJI01000200.1 GCA_900299315.1 Verrucomicrobiota bacterium
CGCTTTCTCGGCGGCACAGTCCGGCATTACGATTACACGTGGTTTCGCAGCATACCGGGCGGCGCGTCGGGCACGTACCCGCATACCGACGTGGTGTACATGGGGCGGGGGACGTTCAATCTCTTCACCTCGTGGACGCCGCTGGGCGACATACCGGTGGAGGTCGGCGGGTTGATGATCTTGGAAGGCTCGCACCGGCAGCGCGAGAAGCTCCGCAATTATCTCAGCCGCGATGTGGATGCGTATTGCACGAATCGCGACGACGCCGCCGATATCGCGACGGGTCAGAAGCAATGGCAGGATTGGGACGGACGGTTGTCGTCGGACCCGGTGTCGTTGCGCGAGAAGCTCGGCGGGCGGTGGTTGACGACGGATTTCCGGATGGGCGATGTGTTGGCGTTCACAATGGCGACGGTGCACGCGAGCCTGGACAACCAGACGAACCGGTACCGGCTGTCGTCGGATTCCCGGTATCAACTCGCCAGCGAGCCGGTTGATGAACGCTGGATCGGCGAGAATCCCATCGCGCACGGCCCGGCCGGGAAGCGGGGGAAGATTTGCTGACCGACGCGTTACCGCCGCTGGAGCAGATGGCACCGGGCGCGCGGAAGTTGCGGGCGTTTTACGCGCGGACGCCGGGCGCGCCGTTGTGCCGGCAGGAGTTCTGGCTGATGCCGGAAACCATCGCGGCGTGGAAAACGCAAGGCATGCCGGATGACGTGTCGTGGGAGGAACTCTTTCAACTCGATCCGCCCGCCGAACACCGGCTTCGCGATCTCGGCTGGTGCGAGGCTGGACTTGAGCCGAAATTCGAGGAGCGGTTGATCGAGGACCGTGGGGAATGCGAGGTCGTGCAGGATTTTGCCGGGCGGCACGTGTTGTATTTCAAGAACCGCCGGTCGGGATTCATGCCGGAGTACGTGGATCATCCGGTGAAGGACCGGAAGACTTGGGAGGAACAGATCAAATGGCGGATGAACCCGACCACGCCGGCGCGCTACGCGACTTTGCCCGAGCGCATGGCCGCGGCGCAGGCCGCGGCGGCGCAGGGCTTGGTGATGAACGAGGGATTGGTCGGCGGGTTCATGTACCTGCGCAGCCTGTTCGGGCCGGAGGAAATCCTCTACGCCGTCCACGACCAGCCGGACTTGATCCACGAATGCATGCAGACGTGGTTCGCGCTGGCCGACGCGGTCATCGCCCGGCATCAGGAGTTCGTGACGCTGGACGAAATGATTTTCGCCGAGGACATCACTTACAACCACGGGCCGTTGATCAGCCCGGACATGATCCGGGAATTTCTGTTCCCGTACTACCAGCAACTCATCGCCAACTTGAAACGCCGGCAACTCGACCCGTCGCGAACGCTCCACGTGCATCTCGACACCGACGGTTTCTGCGACCCGGTCATCCCGCTGTACCGGGAAGCGATCGGTTTGGATTTCATCAGTCCGTTCGAGGTCGCGTCGGGGAGCGACGTGTTTCGGACCGGCCGCGAATACCCCGACCTGCTGATGAGCGGTGGGATCGACAAGCGCGTGTTGGCCCGCAGTAAACGCGAGATCGACGCGATGGTCGAGCGCATCCTGCCGCCGTTGCGCGAACGCGGCGGCTACATTCCCACCGTTGATCACGGCACGCCGGCCGAAGTGCCGTACGAGAACTACCTCCACTACCGGCAGCGCTGCGTCGAGTTAGGTGGCTGAACGTCACCTCACCTCTTGCTATTTCCGAGCCGGTAGTTTAACTACACCGCGTCGGCGAGCTCTCATGGATTGCGCGGAGTCATATCATCCGAAACATTATTGCGGTCTGTTCGGCATTTACGGGCATCCGAATGCGGCGGAACTGACGTATTACGGCTTGTACGCATTGCAGCATCGCGGTCAGGAGAGCGCGGGCATCACGGCGTCGGACGGCGTGGATTTGCGGACTTACAAGGGGATGGGGCTCGTCGGGCAGGTCTTCGACAAGAGTGTGTTGCGGTCGTTGCCCGGTCATCTGGCGCTCGGTCACGTTCGCTACTCGACCACCGGCAGTTCGAACATTAAGAACGCCCAGCCGCTTGTCGCCGACTGCGCGTGCGGCCAGATCGCCATCGGTCACAACGGTAATCTCACCAATGCCTCCCGGCTGCGCGCCGAGTTGGAGTCGCAGGGTTCCATTTTCCAGACGACGACCGACAGCGAGATCATTCTGCACTTGCTGGCGCGGCCGAATGACCAGTCCCGGGTGCAGACGTTGGAAGCGGTGATGCGCCGGATCCAGGGGGCGTATTCGTTGCTGATCATGGGCGAGGACGAGATGATCGGCATCCGCGATCCGTTTGGATTTCGCCCGCTCGTGCTCGGCAAGCTCAAGACGCGCGTGGCCGAGGATGGCGTGGACGGGATGGCGTATGTGCTCGCGAGCGAGACGTGCGCGCTGGATTTGATTCACGCCGAGTTTGTCCGCGACATCGAGCCCGGGGAGATCGTCCTTATCAACAAGCACGGAATACACTCGGTCAATCCCTGGGCGGAGACCCAGCAGCCGCACGCGTTCTGCATTTTCGAGTACATCTACTTCGCCCGACCGGACAGTGATATCTACAACAAGAACGTCGCGCAGGTGCGCATCAACCTCGGCCGGCAGCTTGCGAAGGAAACCCCGGTCGCGGCTGACCTCGTCATCCCCGTGCCCGACTCCGGTAACTGGGCGGCGATGGGGTTTGCGGAACAAGCCGGTATCCCGTACGGTAACGCCTTCGTCCGCAACCACTACATCGGCCGGACGTTTCTCCAGCCGAGCCAGCTCATCCGCGATTTCGGCGTGCGGGTGAAACTGAACTTGATCGATGAGATGGTCACCGGCAAGCGCGTGGTGGTGATTGATGATTCCATCGTCCGCGGCACCACGGCCCGGTCGCGTGTCACGACGTTGCGCGAAGCCGGGGCGAAGGAAGTCCACATGCGCGTGAGTTGTCCGCCGCACAAGTGGCCGTGCGCGTACGGTATCGATTTCCCGACCCGCAAGGAGTTGATGGCGGCCAACAATTCGCTGGAGCAAATCCGGGATTACATCGGCGCGGATTCCCTTGGCTATCTCACGCTGGAAGGGATGATCGCCGCGACCGGCATCCCCGCGAACGAGTTCTGCACCGCGTGCTATACCGGCGTCTATCCCTCGCCGATCGACAGCCAGATGGACAAGTTCATCATGGAACAGCAGCGGGCCCGGTATCGCCGGTCCGTCTCCGACCTCGTCCAACCTGACGCGCAACGCCGGTTGCTTTAGGCCGACGGGCTTTGCCCGTTGCTTCTTTGCGCAGCGCGTGCTAGGCTGCGCTCAACTTGGCCATGACCGCGCTTCGAATACTGACCCAACTTGCGTGCGGAGTGGCACTCTTCTGCGCCAGCGCCTCAGCCCAAACGAACCGCCCGCCCGCATCCCCGGTTGCTCAGCCGGTCATGGTGGAAGCCGACCGGTTTTTCGACGAATACGCCCGGGCGGCGGGGTTTCTGGAGAAGGGGGGCCGGCAGCAGGCGGCGGTGGTGATGGATCAGTTGTACAAGTCGCTGCGGACGACGCCGTGGTTGGAGATCGCGCTGCTGAAATCGAGCGAGTTGTACGAGGGATCAAGCCCCACGACGGCGACCGATGGTTACGATCTCTTGGCTAAACGCATCGCCAACGCGCCGTACTTCCTCGGCAATCAGCAACGTTCCCGGCTGTTTGGCGCGGCGTTGCAGACGGCGGTGGATCGTGGGGTCAGCCGTGTGAAGCTGGCGCGGATTCGGGATGGCCTGAGCCGGTACTTCGCCCGGTACATGCAGTATCCGGAGTCGCTGGCCAAGCTCTCCATCTTCAACTACGTCGATGCGGGCGACATCGTGGACGCGAACAACCGGCCATTCCGCTACCTGCCCACCGGCATGCAGATGCGGCCGACGATCACCTATCTGCGGTATGAATTGGAATCGATCCCGAAGGAACCGTTCATCGCGACCAGCCCGAAACTCGTCGGCACCTCGAAGGTGAACGAAGATCCCGAACAGTACGTGTGCCTCATCCGCGTGCCCGGCAAGGGTGAGCCGGTGCGCATCTCGGAAGAGCAGACCATTGAGGGTTACTACGTGGCCGTCATCGCTTCGCGCGGCGCGGTTTTGGTGGGTGGTAACCGGGTCATCGTACTACCCGTTCGGCAGTAACCTCGCTGTTCAGCCCTCGCACATGTTCACGGGAGAACTGTCAGGTTCCCCGAACACTCCTCGAAACACGTTACCGGGCGATCAATCGCTTAGCCCCGCGAAAATCAACTGTTTGCGAACAATCCACGTTTTCGCCCGGACGTGGCATGCCGACTGCAAAAGGCTTTAACAACTGATCACTGAGGTTGCGAGTGGCGTGGGTAGGGGAGATTCAGGGGCGCTGCTAAGACTTTGTTGATTAAGAAAATTGTGCGGGCCGGGTGGCTCGCCGACTGAGACCCTCTGCTAGTTCGGCACCCAAATAGCAGAGGGTCTCTTATTTTCGGCCAAAGTTGATGGCCATCGTCCCGCCGAGAAACTCCTCGATGCCGCAATCCCGAAAGCCGGTCGCCTGCATCAATTCCAGCACGCCGCGCTGCGCGGGGTAAGCTTCCAGCGAATCGAGAATGTACGAGTAGGCCTCCGGGTCACCGCAGGACCAGCGGCCCATCAATGGCAGGTGAAACCGCAGATGCGCGAAGAACAACCGGCGCAGGAGCGGGTTGACCGGCTTCCCAAAATCCAGCGCCAGCAACTTCCCGCCCGGCCGCAGGACCCGGTAGACCTCGCGCAACCCCTGCCCAAGATCGGCGAGGTTCCGCAACCCGTAGCCCACCGTGACCACGTCGAAGGACGCATCCGCAAACGGCAGTTGCAGGGCGTCGGCCCGCGTCCACGTGATATGCGGCGAACGTGTACGGGCGACTTGAAGCATCTCGTGGGTGAAATCCGCGCCGACGACGTGGCCGGTAAAGCGCAGGGCGATGTCGCCGGTGCCGCAGCACAAATCCAAGACCGAGCCGGGATGCCCGGCCAACTCCACCAGCCGGTGTTTCCAATGCCGGTGCAGGCCGAGTGTCATCACGTCGTTAAGCAGGTCGTAGCGGCGGGCGATGGTGGTGAAAAGTTTCTGCACCTGCTCGGCGCGTTGGACTCCCGGGCTGTAAAACTTGCTTTTCACTGCGCGCGACGAAACCATATAAACGCGCCATGAGTCAACAGCGCATCGCCCAAGCCCGGGAACTCTTCGCCAAGTTCCCGGTAAATGACCTGGCCCAGTTCAGCCTCGCGCAGGCGTTGGTGGATGCCGGGGAGCAACGCGAGGCGGTCACGCATCTGCGGGAGTTGGCGCAACGCAAACCGGACTGGATGGTCGTGCAGATCCTGCTTGGCAAAGGCCAACTCGCGCTCGGTGACACTGCCGCGGCGAAAGCGACGCTGACCCACGCGCACGCGTTGGCCGTGGCGCAGCATCACGACGGGCCGCGGGAGGAGTTGGCGGAGTTGTTACGGACGCTGGATTGACATCATGCGGCAGCGACGGATAATCAGCGCGGAGGATATGATGAGAGTGCTGCTGTTATGCGGGCTGGTTCTCGTCGGCACGATCTGGGCCGAAGAGAAGAAGGATGTGATTTTCGAATACGAAGACGCCTCCGCAACCGCGGTGGCGGTGGTCGGCGAATTCAGCCAAGGCCGGCCGATACCGATGGCGCGCGACCCGCACGGAATATGGAGCTGCCGGGTTTCACTCTCGCCCGGGGAATATGCCTACAAGTTCTTCGTGAACGGTCGCACCATGGAGTTTGATCCGAAGAATGGCGCCCGGAAGCGGCTCAATAATTTTGAGTACTCCGTGCTGACGGTCGGTGAATCGACCCCGGTGGTGCCGCCGCCCGTCGCGACACAACCGCCAGTCGCTCCGCCGCGGCCGCCGGCTGTCGCCACGCCGCCGAAAATCGGGAAGCCGATGATCGCCATCGAAGTCGTGCCCACCAAGGGCACCCGCAAGCTGAGCTCGAATGCCTACGACGACGATCGCTCGCAGAACGTGCAGTTGACCGTCATTGTGAAGAATCGTGAGATGAACCGCGAACACAAAGGACTGACCGGGGAGTTATACGTCCTCGCTCGTGGCACGCAGGACAACCGGGAGTACCAGGTCATCATTCACGAGAGCAAGACGTTCGACCTGCAGTCTCTGGAGACGGTTGAGTACAAGTCCGACACGGCGAAGTTGCAATACGATGAGCGCGGCAGCCGGTGGGGCTTCAAGTACTACGGATACCTCTACATCTTGCGGGATGCGAACAACAACGTGGTGCTCATGCAGGGCGTCCCGGAGAAGCTCGTGGACAGCGTGGAAAAGTTCCACGACCAAGAGTTGAACGACACCTTCAACATGTGAATCAAGCCGGTGGTGTCTGGGGCTTGATCTGGAGCACTTGGAAGCGACGTTCCAAGACGAGGTTGTCGTCGCAGTAAAACTCGATCGAGTAGAGCCCCGCCTGCGGGAACGTCACGTTCAGCAACTCGAAGTTCAGCTCCGCCACCATGTTCATGTCCGCGAACTGGATCTGCCCCTTCACTTCACCGATGGCAGTGGCGGTCTCCTCATGCACCATCCGCAACCGCACGTCATAGGCTCCACGCCCCTCCGTCAGTGACACAAACACTGCCATCCGGGGGTGCCGGCAGGGGAATGTGGGCGTGGCAATCTGGTTGAAGATACCAATCAACGATTTCTTGTGCGTGAGCTTGTCCTCGATGATCTGGTCGCAGATCACGATCGCCAAGCCGATGGGGGAGGACTTTTCCATGGTTACCGGGAAATGTCGTTCTGCCCGAGCACCGCGACGCCGCCATGCACCAACACGTCGCGCGCATACTCGGCGTCTTCGCAGTGCAACGCCAGCAGGGCCCGGTCGTGCGGCCGGATCATCAGCGAGTAGGTGTACTGCAGGTTCACCTCGGCGGCCACGAGGATGCGCAACACCTCGCCCAGTTTCTCGGGGCCGCGTGGCAATTCCGCGACGACAATCTGCGATTCCGCCGCGGGGATACCGGCTTCCGTCAACACATCGTGACACCGGTCGGGATCATCCACCACCATCCGCACCACCGCCGAGTCCGCCGTGTCCACAACCGAGATGCCGCAAATGTGGATGCCGTTCTGCCCGAGCAACCGCGTCAGGTCCAGCAGCGCGCCGATCTTGTTCTGTAAAAAGACGGAAAATTGCCGCACCAAGGGTGAGCGGAGCGCTTCAGTAGTTTCGGGGTTAGCGGACGCCATGCGTTTCTCCTTGGCCGCAGCCTAGCACTCGCCCCGGCAAAACCAAGCCCCAAATCCACCCTTGGCGACACTTGCCAAGCAAAGCCGTCTCGCTATACTCGCGGGCATGGCAGTGCTTGCGAACAAGTATCCTGACAACGTGGCCGGCAAGTATTACGTCGATGACCAGTGCATCGATTGCGATCTGTGCCGGGAAACCGCCCCCGCCAACTTCACCCGCAACGAAGACGGCGGATTCAGCTTCGTCTACAAGCAACCCACCACGCCCGAGGAAGAGGCGCAGAGCAAGGAAGCCATGGAAGGCTGCCCCGTCGAGGCGATTGGCAACGACGGCGCCAGCACGCCTGCCGCCGCACCGGCTTCGTGAACGCCTCCTTGCGCAAGCAGGTCCTCCGCGAGTGGCGCCCCTACGCCGACCACGAAGCCGCGGCCAACCGGCCGGCCGCTGATCCGTTGCACCGACTGGTTCCCCAAGTCATGAAAACCTTGGGGCTCGACCAACGCCTCCACCAAGCCCAAGTGCTCCACCTCTGGCCGCAGATTGTCGGCGCGACGGTCGCGAACCTTTCCCGGCCTTACGCACTGCGCAACGGCAAACTCGAACTCCGCGTCGATCATCCCGCCTACATTCAGGAACTGCGGCCGCACAAGCCGCTCATGCTCCAGAAAATTGCCGCCCGGGTCGGCCCCGGCATTGTTCGCGACATTATCTTCCGGGTGGGCTGATGCGCTGGCTTGCCGTCGCGCTCCTGCTTACCGGCTGCGCCACTTCGCCCCGGCCACGAGCGGTCCCCTTCATCGCGCAGGAGCCCAACTACTGCGGCCCGGCCGCCCTTGCAATGGTCGCCAATTACTACGGCCACGCGGTGACCCAAGACCAGATCGCCGACAAAATTTATCTCCCCTCCGTTCAAGGCGTCCTCACTGCCGAACTAGCTGACTACGCCCGGCACTTTCAGCTCTGGACCCGGCAATACCGGGGCGATTGGCGCGATCTCCAGCAGAAGACCCGCGCCGGTATCCCGCTCATCGTCCTGGGTCGATTCGGCGACAACTGGCACTACTTCGTCGTCCTCGATGCCGGTGACGAAGTCATCGCGCACTCCGGTACCCAGTCTGCGCAACACATCCGCGCCGATGACTTCCGCCGCTGGTGGGAACGCGCCAATCGCTGGACGCTCCTCGTTTGTCCGCCCGAACGCGCCACGTGGAAACTCAGCGCCGACGAACACAACGACCTCGGCGTTTTCTTGGAGAAGCTCGACCGGCTTGATGAAGCCGCGCGGCATTACGAGGCTGCCGGGGCTGACTTCAACCTCGGCAACATCCGTCTCAAACAACACCGGTATGCCGAAGCCGCCGCGCTCTTCGCCAAGTTTCCGGACAATCCGGACGCGCTCAACAACCTCGCGTGGACTTACCACGAAATGGGCGACCGGCTCGACGAGGCCGCCGCCCTCTGCCGGCGCGCCATCGAGTTGCGCCCCACCCAAAGCGCCTACTACCTCGACACGCTCGGCAGTGTTTTCCTGAAGCAGGGGAAGAAAGTAGATGCCATCGCCGCGTTCAAAGCCGCGCTCAAGGCGACGACCGACCGGCAGTCAGCGCTTCGCGTTGCGATTCAAGGCCGGTTGGCGGCCGCGCGTGCGCTCGCTGAAAAATAGATACTGCTGCGCCCAGCCGGCGTAAGGACCGAAATGCGTCGGCGACTTGATCCCCAGCCGGACCAGCGCGCGTTTCACCCAGACATCGACGGGGAACGCCTCATCAAATCCGCACCCGAACAGCAACGTGCAGTTGGCGATCTTCTCGCCGACCCCGTTGAGCTTGAGCAACTCTTCCATCGCCCGGTCGTACTCCATGCCCGGTAAGTCGTAGAGCCGAACCCGACCGGCATCGATCGCCTGCGCCGCGGCGAGCAGGTGTTTGGCGCGGAAGCCGAGCTTGCACGCCAGCAAATCCGGCAGGGACGCACGCGCGATCACGTCGACGCCGGGAAACGCACCGGCATCGCCGTAGTACGTGGCGAGGAGGTCCACGATCTGCCGGATCTGCACGATCTGCTTGGTCGAACTCGCGATGAACGACGCCAGCGTCTCCCACGGTTCCTGCCGCAACACCCGCAGCCCCCAGTGCGCCTGCACCGCCGCCCGCAACGGCGCATCGTCCGGGAACGTGGCGGCGATCTCGACCAAGGATCGGTCGAGTGCGAGATAGGTGCACAGTCGTTCCGCGCTGACGCCGGTAAACTCCAGCAGATGCCCGGTCTGCCTTAGCCGCCAAACTCGGCCATCCACAATCCCGGTAAACCAGCCGTCTTCCCCGCGCGTCCACCGGAACGCCTGCCCGCATAGCAACGTCGCGGCGAGATCGAAATCTGGGGCGTTGATAATCTCCGGCATGTTTGGTACAGACGGCGCGGGGAACCCTAGAGATGTTGCGCAAGGAGGTCAACTCGATCCACTTCGTCGGCGTGTGCGGCACGGCAATGGCGTCCGTCGCCGCGCTGTGTCGCGAACGCGGCTACACCGTGACCGGCAGCGACGAGAACGTCTACCCGCCGATGTCCACGTTCCTCGAATCGCACGGCATCCGCATCATCAGCGGCTACCGGGAAACGAATCTCGACCACCGGCCCGACCTCATCTGCATCGGCAACGCGATGAAGCGCGGCAATCCTGAAGTCGAGCGGACACTCGATGAAGGATTGAACTACTGCTCGCTGCCGGAGTTGGTCCGGGAGTTTTTCATTCGCGGCAAACACTCCGTCGTCATCGCCGGCACCCACGGCAAGACCACCACCACCTCGCTGCTGGCGTGGGTGCTCGAATCGGCCGGTAAGGCGCCGTCGTTCCTCATCGGCGGCATCCC
>OMJI01000201.1 GCA_900299315.1 Verrucomicrobiota bacterium
AGCCGGCCGATGACTTTGTTGACCTCAATGATCGCGTTGCGGGCGCTGGGGTTGCTGGCCGGTTCGAGCGGCGGCGGCGACATCAAGCCCTCGACGCCAGTCTGGAAAGACAGATACTGTTCGAGCCGGAACTCGTCGTCGGTGGTGTTGCCGTACCATGTCGGAAGATACCAGCAATCGCGCGTCAGGTCGCGTGCCCGGGCTATTTCGAGGAAGTAGGACGGGTTGAAGTAACCGGGCCCGAAATCATGATAGCCGCCGTGGCCGCTGATGATCGGCAGGCTGCGGACAACGTTGAAATAGTAGCCGTCCGTGAACGCGCTCCAGCCGTACTGGCTTTGCGTCAACGAGAGCAGGTCCGGTCGGACATAACTCACGCCGAACTGCGCTTCCTTCCACGCCGCATCCATGAAGCCGAGCTTCCACCTCGCCCAGTCCGCCCACGGCACACTGTCCCAGGTCTTGTCGAACGCGGCCTCGAACGACCGGGTTTGCGCCGGGACGCCGTGTGGGCCGAACTCACCCGCCGGGTTCTTCCACCACGTCAGACCGGGCTCGTCATAGAAATGCACGCCGGGCACGTTGCCACAACTCCGATTCTGGAACGCCCGTTGCGCCACGCGCTGTGTGCCACCGCGTGTCACGTAGGGGTCAGACCAGTCGCATTCCATCCGTAAATCCATCTGGTGCGCGCCGCTCATCGTGCAGACGCTCATCCAATCAAGCCCCGCGCGGATGAAGTCGCCGTTCCCATCCTTGCCCTCTTGCGTGTAGAAGAAGTTGTAACCGAACCCGCCCTCGCCCTGCTTCAACCGCTCCTCACCGGCCTTGGCGGTGCCCCAGTTGATGATCTTGTAGCTCGACCGGCGGATGTGGCTGAACACCTCGATCTCGGTCTTCGCTGTGGTCGCGCCATCGGCGACTTCCACCGCGTACTTGCCGGGCTTGAGCAACGCGCCGTTGACGTGCAGATGCTCCACGGCGCGCGCCGTCGGGAAGGTGAACGCCGCGACACTACCGGCCGCGTCCGTCAACGTGAGCTTCAACTCACCGGCCGCTGCCGCCGGTCGGGTCACCACAAAATCAATGCGCTCGTTCGTCTGGTAGACCGTCCGGCCCAACGGCAATGCCACTTTCAGTTCCGCCGCGAACGCCGACCCGCCCGCCGCCAAGATTCCCATCAAGAGGAGTGATTTCATCATGCATCACTCCCTAGCGCAATCACCGGCCCCCGACAATGGGAACAGTTTGCCAGCAGTGGAGAATGCGGGGGGGGCAATCTTCCGCAAGTTTTCGTGGGAGGGGTTTTCAACCTCGACCGGTCGCGGCTGCATGCGCTCCCACAAGAACCCGGCAAAGCTCATCGGCACACCAGACCGAGTGCGGTAGGGACGAGCCGCCGGCTCGTCCGAATCCCCTCCGGCGCTCGAGCCAGCGGCTCGCCCCTACCCACAGCAGGTTCAACTGCATCGTACCGGCTGAGGCAGATTGCTACTCCCTGGTTTCTTCCGGGAGCACGGACAGCACGCGGTCGTTCACCCGGATTTTCACGGGGGCCGGGGTGGGGGACGCGAGCCGGTAGGTTGTGACGCGGCCGTCGCGCCACTCGATGTCCACGAACACGTTGCCGCGCGCCCGCAAGCCGGTGGCACGGCCGGTCGACCACGCGCGGGGCAGGGCGGGGAGTAGATGAATCTCGCCGGCGTGGCTTTGCAACAGCATCTCGGCAATCGCCGCGGTGCCGCCGAAGTTGCCGTCGATCTGGAACGGCGGGTGGGCGTCGAACAGGTTCGGGTAACTGCCGCCGACGGAGCCGCCATACTTCACTTCGTTTTCCGCCACGGGTTCGAACAGGTGCCGGAGCAACTTGTGCGCGCGTTCGCCGTCGCCAAGCCGCGCCCAGAAAAGCGTCTTCCATGCGGTGGACCAGCCGGTGCTGGCGTCGCCGCGGCGTTCGAGCGTGGTGCGGACGGCTTGGGCGAGGGCCGGGGTGCCGCGGGTGGTGATCTGGTTGCCGGGGTGCAAGGCGAACAGGTGTGAGCAATGCCGGTGTTGCGGCTCGGGTTCGTCGTAATCCTCGATCCATTCCTGCAACGCACCGGTGCGCGGGCTGACCTGCAACGACGGCAGCCGGTCGAGCGCCGTCCGCACCGCCGCGGCGAATTCTGTTTCGCCGCCGAGCACCGCGATCGCTTCGAGAGAGTCCTGAAAGACCTGCCGGACGATTTCCACGTCCATCGTCGCGGCGTAGGTGAAGTACGAGACCGAGCCGTCGGCTTTGCGGAACTGGTTCTCGGGCGAGTGCGACGGGTTCGTCACCAACCGGCCCGCGCCCGGGATGCCCGGCGGCGCCTCGACGAGGAAATCGAGCAAGAACAACGCCGCGCCTTTCAGCAACGGCCAGCCGCGCTTCGCCAGAAACGCCCGGTCGCCCGTGAACCGGTAATGTTCCATCACGTGCGCGCTCAACCACGCCGCGCCCATCGGCCAGATGCCCCAGATGCCGTCGGCGGGGCCGGTAAATCCCCAGATGTCGCTCAGGTGATGCACCACCCAGCCGCGACAGCCGTACTGCTCGCGCGCCGTGCGTTCGCCCGAGGCGACCAGCGATTCCATGTAATCGAACAACGGCCTTTCGCACTCCGCGAGGTTCGCGACGCACGCCAGCCAGTAATTCATCTGCAGGTTGATGTTCGTGTGGTAATCCGAATTCCACGGCGGCTCGAGATGCTCGTTCCACAAGCCTTGGAGGTTCGCCGGCAGGTTGCCCGGCCGCGAAGAACTGATCAGCAGGTACCGGCCAAACTGGAAATACAACGCCGCCAGCGCCGGGTCGCTCGCGCCCGCCGCCACGGCACGCAACCGCTCATCGGTCGGCAGTTGCGAAGTCGGCGTCGCATCGAGCTCCAGCGTCACCCGCCGGAAGTACCGCTGATACTCCATCACGTGCGCCGCGCGCAGGTCCGCGAACGATTTGTTCTCCGCCGCCGCCAAGTGCTCGCGACAAATCGCCACCGGGTCGCCGCCCCGGTAACTCGTCGCCCCGGCAATCAACACCAGCACGCCATCCGGTGCCTCGACCACCCGGACCAACGCGGCGTAGCGCAGGTGCGTCGTCTGGCCGGTCAGCAACAAGCCCTCGACCGTCGCGCCCGGTCGGCTCAGCGTCAGCCGCGGCGCGGTGCCGCCGGAGTAGCGCGCCACGATCACGTTGCCGGGCGTGCTGGCGAAATACTCGCGCCGGAACGCGACCCCGCCGGCCTTGAATTCCACGGTCGTCGTGGCGGTGTCGAGGTCGAGCGTCCGCCGGTAGTCCGTCACCGCGCCCGGTAGTTCCTGCTCGATGTGCAAATCGCCGAGCGGCTGGTACGGCCGGATGGCCGCGGGAATCGCGAGCATCGTTTGCTCGGCGAGCTTGGTCGCCTCGGTGTTGTGCCCGGTGAACAGCAACCGCCGCACTTCCGGCAGGGCTTGCAAGGCGGCCGGGTTCACGCGATCGCCCGGGCCGCCGTCCCAGAGCGATTCTTCGTTGAGCTGGAGCCGGTCGCGCGCGGGTTCGCCGAACACCATCGCGCCGAGGCGTCCGTTGCCGATGGGCAACGCTTCGTTCCAGTTCGCCGCCGGCTGAGTGTACCAGAGGGTCTTCATGCGGGGTGTGTTTACGGCCTCTTCCTCAATTCGTCAGCATCAAAACAAACCTGAGCCAGAACATGCAGTTGAACCTGTTGTGGGTAGGG
>OMJI01000202.1 GCA_900299315.1 Verrucomicrobiota bacterium
GCGTTCGGGCTGGCGAGCCTGTTGTTCGCCGAGTTGTCCCACCGGCTGCATGCGTTGGTGAAGAAGGTCTGCCCGTATGCGCCGCTCCGACCGGCCATCGGCGGCGCGGCGGTGATCGGGCTGACGTTCGCGCTGGGAACCCGGGATTTTCTCGGGCTGGGCGTGAATTCGCCGGACGCGACCGGGGTGAGCATCGTGCATTTCTTCACGCAAGACACGATTCACCCGTGGGCGTGGTGGTGGAAGATCGTGTTCACCGTCGTGACGCTGAGCTGCGGATTCAAGGGCGGCGAGGTCACGCCGTTGTTCTTCATCGGCGCCGCGCTCGGCAATGCGCTGGCCGGGGTACTGGGCGCGCCACCGGACTTGTTTGCCGCGCTCGGCTTGGTGGCGGTGTTTGCCGGGGCAAGCAACACGCCGCTGGCTTGCACGATCATGGGCATCGAACTGTTCGGCGCGACTCACACAATCTACATCGCGGCGGCCTGTTTCGTGGCGTACGTCTGCAGCGGCCATTCCGGTATCTACCTGTCGCAACGGATTGGCACGCCCAAGCATCGCCACGCCAATCTTTCGCCGGAGACTTCGTTGCGTGACGCGCGGCGCCGGTAAGGGAATCGAGCCGGATTTGTCGTTGAAGCCGCCGTCTTGAGCCGGTACAACTTCGTCCCGGTATGACTCAACCTCTGCGCGTTGTCCAAATCGGACTCGGGGCCATCGGTCGCGCGGCCGCCCGGCTTGTGCTCGAGAAACCACACCTCCAGCTCGTCGGCGCCGTTGACCCACAACTCGTCGGCGAACACCTCGCCGACATCCTGCAGGTGCCGCACAAGCTCGACGGCTTGGTCACGCACAAGGTACCGGCCGCCGACGTGGCGATTCATTGCACCACTTCGAATTTCACCACCGCCGCCCGGCAGATCAGCGAGCTGGTCCGCGCCGGCATGCACTGCGTCACCTCCTGCGAGGAAGCGCTGCTCCCGGCATTCCGCGACGCGGCGGCGGCGGCTGAGCTCGATAAACTTTGCAAGGTTCACAAGGTCGCCGTGCTGGGCACCGGGGTGAACCCCGGCTTCGTGATGGACACGCTGCCGGCCGTCCTCACCAGCGTCTGCCAACACGTCCACTCCATCCACATCACCCGCGTCGTCGATGCCGGTAGCCGCCGGCCGGCGTTGCAGAAAAAGGTGGGTGCCGGCCTGGCGCCGGCGGAGTTCGACAAGTTGATGCACGAGGGAAAAATCCGGCACGTCGGCCTCACGGATTCGTTGATGTTCCTCGCCGACGCCATCGGCTGGGATGACGTGGATGTCTCCGAGACCGTCGGCCCGGTGATGGGCAAAGACGGCAAGGTGGCCGGCGTCCGCCAAGTCGCGCGCGGCGGCAACATCACGCTCGAACTCGAGATGTACGTCGGCGCCCCGAATCCGCGGGACGAGATTCACATCGAGGGCGTTCCCCCGCTCCACCTCGTCATCCCAGGCGGCACCGCCGGTGACCTCGCGACCCCGGCGATGTTGGTGAACATGATCCCGCGCCTTGTCGAAGCCCCGCCCGGCCTGCACACGATGCGGACGCTGGCACTACCGCACATCGAGACCTGAGATGCCGAACCTCGTCTATTTCGACCTCGAAACGCAGAAGAGCGCCGCGGAGGTCGGCGGCTGGGACAAGAAGCGCGACATGAAAATGTCGGTCGGCGTCACCTACAGCACCGCGACCGGGCAGTACCAAATTTACGACGAGGCGCACGTCGCGGACTTGATCAAGGAGCTGACCCGGGCGGACAAGGTGATCGGGTTCAACATCGAAAACTTCGACTACGAAGTCCTCCACGGTTACAGCCCGATCAGTCTCCGTGATTATCCGACGCTCGACCTGATGGCTGACATCGAGGACACCCTCGGCCACCGGCTCTCGCTGGAATCCGTCGCTACCGCCACGATTGGCGCGCCGAAAATTGCCGATGGCCTCGTTGCCTTGAAATGGTGGAAGGAAGGCAAACTGCTGGAGATCGCCGAGTATTGCTGTTTCGACGTGAAGATCACCAAGGAAGTCCACGAGTACGGCCAGAAATACGGCGAAGTCGCCTACATGGATCGCCAAGGCCAGCGGCGCGTCGTGAAAGTGAAGTGGTAGCCGCCGCAACCTTGCCGGCGTTGCGGTGTTGAATCCGACACGATAGCATTGGCGACGATGACGGAGAGAGATGTCGACGCGGAGTTGATGCTCCGCGTGCGCGACGGGGATGAAGGTGCGTTCCGCGAGCTGATCGAGCGCCACCAGCGCGTCGTCGTCGCCACCATCCACCGGGCCATCGGCGATGCTTGGGAAGCCGAAGACCTCGCGCAACGCGTTTTCATCCAGATCTACCGGTCGGCTCGCCGGTATCAGGCCTCGGCCAAGTTCACCACGTGGATGTTCACCATCGTCCACAACACCATCCGCAACGAATACCGGCGGCGCAGCCGGCACGCAGCCCAGTCGCTCGATGAAGTCGCGGACCAGCTCCCGGACGCGCGCGTGACCGACCCCGCCCGGGACACGGCGGAGCGCGAGTTGCAGGAACGGATCCAAGCGGCCATCGGCGAGCTACCGGCCAATCAACGCACCGCCGTCATCCTCTGCCGGTTTGAAGGCCAGTCCTACGAGGACATCGCGGCGGTGCTCAGTTGCAGCGTGCCGGCCGTGAAAAGTCTGCTGCACCGGGCCCGCGAGACGTTGAAGGAGAAGTTGCGGGGGCTTTACTAGACCGAAACCTTTCGACCAACCCGGTGTTTGAATCCACGACATGAACCAACGACCGACAGATGACGATAAGCTCTGGGAGTTGCTCGGCCGGCATCAAGCCGCCGCACCCTCGACGGGCTTTGCCGAGCGGACGGTGCGGCGGCTGCATGCGGAGCCGGTGCGGTCGTGGTATGCGCTGCCGGTCTGGCGCTGGGTGATGATCGGCGCGACGGCGGTGGTCTTGGTGGCCGGGTTTGGCGTATACCGCCGTGCGGAGAACATTCGTCGCGCAGAATTTTACGCGTCCACTCACCAGGCGGATTACCTCGAAGACTACGACGTCATCGCTTCGCTCGATGTGTTGCCGGTCGCGGACCAGCTATGAAACTGCTCTCCTGCTTCGCCTTGTTTTGTATCGTCGGCACGACCGGCATTCGCGCGGAACAGCCCACGACGAAGAAGATTGCCGATATGTCGACGGAGGAAAAGGCAAGGCTCGACAGCCAGCTCAACGACGCGTGGAACAAGCTGCCGCTCGAAGGGAAACAACGGTTGATGAATTTCAACCGCGCGCTCCGCGAGATGCCCCCGGCCGACCGGCGCTTCATCCAGGAGCGAGTCGAGCACTTCGTGAACATGCCCCCGGCCGAGCGCGAGCAGTTGCGGCAGAATCGCGAGAAATGGCAGAAGATGACGCCTGAACAGCGCGAGCAAGCCCGCCGGGAGTTCCGTAAGCGCCGGGAGGAATTTGAGAAGAAGTGGCGCGCCGAACATCCGGATGAAGAACCGCCGCCCCCTTATCGTCCGAAGCACAAGGAAGAATCACCGGGCGAGGCCGTCCCGCCCACAACGTCCGAACAAAAAAACTGAAAGGAACCCACACACATGAACCGTCTGTTGATCACCACCCTCGCATTGAGCGCCGTCCTGATTACCGGTGCCTTTGCGGAGAAAGAGAAGAAAGGCGAAGGCGACAAGCCGAAGCATCACCCGCCCCGCATGGAGAATCTGCTGCCGCAGCCATTGCTGGAGAAACTTAACCTGACCGCCGAGCAGAGGGCGGAGTACGAGAAGCTGGAACAGCAATTCGACGCCGAACGCGACAAGTATCAAGCCGCCCACAAGGCGGAGATGGAGAAGTTGCGCGAGGAATCCAAGGTAGCCAAGGAAGGCAACGACGAAGCCAAGCTCAAGGAAGCGCGCCAGAAGAGAGCAGAGTTGGGCAAGCCGATGATGGAGTTGCGCAAGAGCTACGTCGACAAGTTCGCCGCCACGCTGACCCCCGAGCAGAAAGCCACGCTCGAGGAATCCCGCAAGAACATGCGCGAGAAGGCGAAGGAGCGCCGCGAAGAGAGAGAGCACCACGAGGACGAGAAAGCCGGCAAGCCGAAGGCCGACTAATATTCTCCACCACCAATCGCGAAGGGCGGCACCGAGTCGGTGTCGCCCTTACGCTTTTTGGAAGCGCGCCACGAATGCGCCGTCCATCTGGTCGCCCGGCGGGAGCGATTCCCGGGTGAACTCCAACCCCGGTAAACCCGCGATGACCCCGGTATTCTCCTCCGGCTCGACGCTGCACGTGCTGTACACGAGCACCCCGCCGGGTTTCACAAACTCGAATGCCTTCTCCAGCAATTGCCGTTGCAGCTTCGCGAGCCGGCCGATCTCGTCTTCCTTGAGCCGCCAACGCAAGTCCGGTCGCCGCCGCATCACGCCGGTGTTCGAGCACGGCGCGTCGAGCAAGACCCGGTCGAACTGCTGACCGCGCAGACACCGGTCGAGCCGCGTGCCTTCGCACGGCAACGTCGAGACAATCTCCACGCCGAGCCGCTTGCAGTTCTCGGAGACGAGCCCGAGCCGGGAGTTGGACGAGTCAGCGGCGATGATCCGACCGCGGTTCTGCATCTTCTGCGCGATGTAAGTCGTCTTGCCACCCGGCGCGGCGCACATGTCGAGCACCTCCTCACCGGGCTGCGGGTCGAGCACATCCACGGCGATGAGCGTGGATGGGTCTTGGATGTAAATCTCACCGTTCTTCCAAGCCGGTGACTCGAAGATACCGGCAGGGTCGTCGAGAAGATAATATGGAGGGCGCGGCTCCGAGTTCGGCGCGGCGGGAGCCGCGCCCTCCATTCGACGCAGGGTGTTCACGCGGGCATAGACGGGCGGTGGCTGGTTGTTCCATTCGCACCACGCGTCGCCGTGACGTTCCCAGAGCCACCGGGGATGCGAGAGGCGGATCCACGGTTCGGCTTGGGCAAGGATGCCAGGATCGACGCGGCGGAGGATGGCGTTGACGAAACGCGCCTCGGCCGGGCTGGCGTGTTGCTTGGCGAGTTCGACGGTCTCGTTCACGGCGGCATGCGGCGCGGTGCGCATGAAGTGGAGTTGATAAAGGCCGAGTTCGAGGATCGTCATCACGACCGGCCGCGGCGGCTTGCCGGCTTGGCGTTCGATGAGGTAATCCAGCGCCAGTTTCTGGCGGAGACAGCCGTAGAAAAGTTCCTGCACGAACGCCCGGTCGTTGGCCGGGAGCTTCACTTCGCCGAGCAATTCGTCCGCGAGCGCGCGGCCTTGCGACCAGCGGCGGAGGAGTTGGAAAGCGGTTTCGCGGGCGTTCACGGGCGGACGCTAACATATTCGACTGGAGTGTTGGAATAATGTTGGTAAAAACCACGCACTTCATGACGCCCATCCTTGCCATCGTTGGCCGACCGAATGTCGGGAAGAGCACGCTCTTCAACCGCATCGTCGGCCGCAAAATTGCCATCGTCCACGAGGAACCCGGCGTGACGCGCGACCGGGTCAGCGCCCCGGCCCGGTGGGGTGAGAAGTCGTTTGAGGCGGTAGACACGGGCGGGATCGCGTTCATGGACGACGAGCGCACCAGGGACCCGATTGCCGCGGCGATGGTCCGGCAGGCGGAGGTGGCCATCGAGATGGCGACGGTCATCGTGCTGGTTGCGGATGTCACGGCCGGTGTGGCGCCGCTCGATTTGG
Organism: Verrucomicrobiota bacterium; assembly: GCA_900299315.1. Lineage (GTDB taxonomy): Bacteria > Verrucomicrobiota > Verrucomicrobiia > Palsa-1439 > Palsa-1439 > OMJI01. Next base: position 5,731 of record OMJI01000202.1, read on the forward strand.
AGATTGCCCGCCGCCTCCGCGCGTGCGGCAAGCCGGTCTTCCTCGCGGTTAACAAGGTAGATTCGCTGCGGCGCGAGGAAGGCGTGACGGAATTTGTGGAGCTGGGCTTCCGCCAGATGTTCCCCATCGCGGCCGCCCATGGCTCCGGTGTGACGGAGCTCTTGAACGCTGCTACCGCGGATTTCCCCGCCGGCGCGGCACCGGAAGAGGCACCGGCTCCGCGGATTGCCATCGTCGGCAAACCGAATGCCGGCAAGTCTTCCCTGATCAACTGCATCCTCAAGAGCGACCGGACCATCGTCAGCGACGTGCCCGGCACGACGCGGGATTCGGTGGATGTGCCGTTCACGATCGGCGACCGCCGGTATGTGCTGATCGACACGGCCGGCTTGCGCCATCGCAGCCGGATTCGCACGTCGGTGGACCAGTTCGGTTTGATGCGCGCGGAACGCAGCATCCGGGAATGTGACGTCGCGGTGCTGGTGATGGACGCAGCCGAGGGCGTGACGAATCAAGACAAGCGAATCGGTGGTTTGGTTGTCGAAGCCCGCCGGAGCTGCGTGATCTTGGTCAACAAATGGGACTTGGCCGCGGAGGAGGAGAAGAAAGTCCGCAAGCCCGAGCGCAAAGGCCATAAGCCGGTCACGTTCAAGGAAGAGTATCTCACGGCGCTGCGGAAAGAGTTGTTCTTCCTCGACTGGTCACCGGTCCTGTTTGCATCCGCAAAGACCGGGGCAAACGTCTCGGAGCTTTTTGCGCTGATCAGCCGCGTGGAACAAGCCCGGCAGGTCCGCGTCGACACGCCGCGCTTGAATCAATTGCTGGCCCGGGCGCTCGATTCGTATCCGCCGCCGCACATCCACGGGAAGCGGTTCAAGATTTTCTACGCGTTCCAAAAACCGGGCCCAGTCCCGACCTTTGTGCTCTTCGTGAACGACACCCGGTGCCTGACACCCCACTACGAACGCTTCCTCGTCGACCGCATTCGCAGCGTCTGGGAGTTCACCGGCAGCCCGGTTGTGTTCGAGTGTCGGCCGCGTGAGCGAAAAGATTTTGTGAAAAAATAAGGCGAACTGCGCGCCTCAAAAAATATTTTTTCTTCCGGCGCATTTTTTTCTTGAACGCCGGTAAAAACACAATATATGGGGTAGCGTAGTGATGCGAGCACACCATTAGTAGCTTTCTGGGGGAAGCGAGCCCGCACCACAATTTCCGACTTAAAAGGAGGCTGTACAATGATCGGCGTTAAAAACGTAGAGGACATTTCTTCTCGCAAACTCACCAGTTCTGGTAAAGATTTTGGCAGCGACATGCCCACCACCACCGCCAAACGCAACAAGCGTCTCCCGGAGAAAAAGAAGTCCGGGCTGACGGTGGCGCGGGTTTTCAGCAAGGCCGGCATCAACCCGTTCGACGAGCTCGAATGGGATCGGCGCACGGCGGAAATCACCGATGACTCCGGCAAGACGATCTTCAAACAGGAGAACGTCGAGGTGCCGAAGTCGTGGTCGATCCTCGCGACGAAGGTCGTGGTATCCAAGTACTTCTACGGGGAAAATGGCACCAGTGAACGCGAGCAGAGCGCCCGGCAGCTCGTCCACCGCGTCACCCGCACCATCGCGGACTGGGGCAAGGCGCAAGGCTACTTCGCGACCGACAAGGATGCGGAGACGTTTTACGACGAGTTGACTTGGCTCTGCATCAACCAGCATGGCTCGTTCAACTCGCCGGTCTGGTTCAACTGCGGTCTGTACCACGAGTACCACATCGGCAAGAACAGCGGCCCCGGTAATTTCTACTGGGACCGCGTCAGCGGCGAAATCAAACAGGCCACTACGCAGTATGAATATCCGCAGTGCTCGGCCTGCTTCATCCAGTCCGTCGGCGACACGATGGAAGACATCATGGAACTGGCCCGCGCCGAGGCGATGCTGTTCAAGTACGGCAGCGGCACCGGCACCGACCTCTCCACCCTGCGCAGCCGCCACGAGAAACTGTCCGGCGGCGGTCGGCCCAGCGGCCCGTTATCGTTCCTGAAGGTCTACGACGCCATCGCCAGCGTGGTGAAGTCGGGCGGCAAGACCCGCCGCGCCGCCAAGATGAATACCCTGAAAGTCTGGCACCCGGACATCAAGGAATTCATCGAGGCCAAGCCGAAGGAAGAGAAGAAGGCGTGGTCGTTGATCGAGCAAGGCTACTCCGGTGACTTCAACGGCGACGCCTACGGCTCCGTCAGCTTCCAGAATGAAAATCTCAGCGTCCGCGTCACGGACGAGTTCATGAAGGCCGTCATCGAGGACAAGGATTGGACGACCCACTGGGTGACGAATCCTGCCAAGAAAGGCCCGACCTACAAGGCCCGGGACTTGATGATCGGCATTGCCGAGGGCACTTGGACCTGCGGCGACCCCGGTATGCAGTACGAGGACACGATCCAGCGCTGGCACACCTGCAAGACCACGGGACCGATCAACTCCAGCAATCCCTGCTCGGAGTACATGTTCCTCGACAACAGCGCCTGCAACCTCGCGTCGCTGAACTTGATGAAGTTCCTCAAGCCGGACGGCTCTTTCGATGTCGAGCGCTTCAAGGCCGCCGTCGAAATCTACATCACCGCCCAGGAAATCATCGTCGATAACGCCAGCTACCCGACGCACGACATCGCCAAGAACAGCCATCTGTTCCGGCCGCTCGGGCTCGGCTATGCCAACCTCGGCTCCCTGCTGATGGCGCTCGGGCTGCCCTACGACAGCGATCCCGGCCGCGCGCTGGCGGGTGCTATTACCGGCATCATGCACCTCCACGCGTACGCCCAGTCCGCCCGGGTCGCGGAACGGCTCGGGCCGTTCGAGGGCTTTGCGCAGAACCGCGATTCGATGCTCCAAGTCATGGAAATGCATCGCGACTCCGTGAAACGCATCAACAGCACCTGCCCGGATTACCTCCGCGACGCGGCGCAGCGGTGCGGCGATGAAGCCGTCGAACTGGGCCGCCGGTTTGGCTACCGGAACTCCCAAGTCACCGTGCTCGCCCCGACCGGCACGATCGCGTTCATGATGGATTGCGACACCACCGGCGTGGAACCCGACATCGCGTTGGTGAAATACAAGCTGCTCGCCGGCGGCGGCATGCTCAAGATCGTCAACCGCACCGTGCCGATGGCGTTGCAGAAACTCGGCTACACCGAGGCGCAGATTGCCGACATCGTGAAGTACATCGACACGAACGACACGATCGAAGGCGCGCCGCACTTGCAGGAGAAACACCTGCCGGTGTTCGACTGCGCGTTCAAGCCGGCCAAGGGCAAACGCAGCATCCAGTACACGGCGCACCTCAAGATGATGGCCGCGGCCCAGCCGTTCCTCAGCGGCGCGATCTCCAAGACGGTCAACATGCCGCAGGAATCCACCGTCGAGGACATCATGCAGACGTACGTCGAGGGCTGGAAACTCGGGCTCAAAGCCGTGGCCATTTACCGCGACGGTTCCAAGCGTTCCCAGCCGCTCAACACCTCCAAGTCCAACGGCGCCGCCGCCAAGGCCGAGGTGGACAGCGTCAAGAAGGAGAACGACGACTTCCGCAAGCGCATCCTCGAACTCGAAAGCGAGATCGCCAGCGTGCGCGCCAAGGCCGAGGAGCCGCTCCGTCACCGGCTGCCCGATACCCGGCAGGCCATCACGCACAAGTTCGACATTGCCGGCCACGAAGGCTACATCACCGTCGGTTTGTACGAGGACGGCACGCCCGGCGAGTTGTTCATCACGATGGCCAAGGAAGGCTCGACCATCGGCGGTTTGATGGACACCATCGGCACGCTCGTCAGCCTCGCATTCCAGTACGGTGTGCCGCTCGAGACGCTCGTGAAGAAGTTCGCCCACCAGCGCTTCGAGCCGTCCGGCTTCACGAAGAACCCGGACATCCCGATCGCCAAGTCGATCACGGACTACCTCTTCCGCTGGCTGGCCTTCCAGTTCATTCCCGGCTACCGCGAGCAAAACTCGCCCAACGCCGGCCAAACCGAACTGCCACTCAAGGAGGTGGCGGAACAGGAAAAACGCGCGGTGAATCGTCCCGTCGAGGAACTCGCCCAGACCGGTGAGGTTCCTTCCCGGCCCACGACGCCCAGCGCCAAACCGCTCTCGGCTGTGCAGCAATTGAGCCGGACCGTGGAGCACTTCATGACGGACGCGCCCGCGTGCGACACCTGCGGCGCGATCACCGTCCGCAACGGCGCTTGTTACAAGTGCCTGAACTGCGGTAACTCGATGGGTTGCTCGTAGCCAACCCAGGGCAACCCCCGAACCACACAAAACCCCGCGCGCCCCGCGGGGTTTTGTGCTTTCGGTGGGGAAAGTTTTTGGCATCCTACCGGCATGAAGAATCCCACGCTCTCCGTCGGGTTGTTTGGCATCGGACTGGACACGTACTGGCCGCAATTCAAAGGATTGCACGACCGGCTCGTCGGCTACCAAGGCAAGATTTCCAAACGCATCGGCGGCTACGGCGTGCGCGTCGTCGATGCCGGGCTGGTGGACAACCCGGTCAAGGCGCGCGACGCGGCATCGCTGTTCCGACGCGAGGAAGTGGACCTGATTTTTCTCTACGTCTCGACCTACGCGCTGTCCTCGACAGTGCTGCCGGTCGTCCAGAGCGCCGGCGTGCCGGTGGTCGTGCTCAACTTGCAGCCGGTCGCCCAGCTCGACTACGAGAAGTTCAACAAGCTCGGCGACCGCGGCTTGATGACCGGCGTCTGGCTGGAACATTGCCAGTCATGTTCCTGCCCGGAAATCGCCAGCGTCTTCAACCGTGCCGGCATCCCCTATCACCTCGTCACCGGCTTCCTGCAGGACGAGACCGCTTGGGCCGAAATCCGCGATTGGGTGGACGCCGCGAAAGTGACCGACGGCATGCGCCGCAACCGGGTCGGCGTGCTCGGCCATTACTACTGCGGCATGCTCGACGTCTACAGTGACATGACGCAGCAATCCGCCGCGTTCGGTAATCACTTCGAGTTGCTCGAGATGTGCGAGCTGCACCAGCACCGGCAGGCTGTCACCAAGCAGCAGATCAGCGCGAAACTCCGGGAGTTCCAGCGGAAGTTCGATGTCGCGCCCGAATGCGAGCCAGCCGAGCTGGCGCGCGCCGCGCAGACCTCGTGCGCGCTCGACAAACTCATCGAGGCCCACA
>OMJI01000203.1 GCA_900299315.1 Verrucomicrobiota bacterium
ACGAAGCGTGCTGAAGATTTTAGCCGGAACCATGAAGTTGGCTGGAGGGCCATCCCGCACGTGCGGGATCGTGGCCGAGTTGGGGAGCGGACGCGACGGAGCGCGTCCCAAGATTGGCATACCAGACGGTGTGCGGTAGGGACGAGCCGCCGGCTCGTCCGAATCCCCCTCCGGTGCGGGCGAGCCGGCGGCTCGCCCCTACCCACAACAGGTTCAACTGCATCGTGCCGGCTTGGAACTACCGGGAGTTCCCCGCCAGTTCGGCCCGGCAATGGACCGTGGCGTGCTGGAGCAACCGCGCCGCCCCGCGCAACCCGAGCTTCTGGCAGATGTTGGCCCGGTGCGCCTCGATGGTCTTGGTGCTGAGATGCAGTTGCGCGGCAATCGACTTGCGGCTCTCGCCCGCGCCAATCAGCCGGTACACCTCGAGTTCCCGGTCGCTCAACGCCGCCAGTCCCGCCTCGGCCTTCGCCTTGTGACCGCCGGCGAGATGGCCAAGATACTGGTCCACAACCGCATCGCCGACGGCAATCTCCCCGGCCAACACCTTGCGGATCGAGCCGGTCAGTTGCTCGGTGGGCGCGCTCTTCATCACGTAGCCGCGCGCCCCGGCCCGCAGCGCGCGCTCGGCGTACAGGGATTCATCGTGCATCGACAACGCGAGCATCCGCAGTTTCGGCGCGTGGGACTTGAGATCCTTCATCAACTCGATCCCGTCGCGGCCCGGCAACGAGATGTCCACCAGGACCAGATCCGGCTTGGCGCGCAGGATGGCCGGTAACGCCTCCGCGGCATTGCCGGCCTCGCCGCAGATGACCATGTCCGCCTCTTCGCCGATCAAATCGGCCAGGCCCTTGCGCACGAGGGGGTGATCATCCACCAGGAAGATTCGCGCCTTGGCGACGGTGGGAGCGTTCGCTTTCTTAGTGCTCATGACGACTCACTTTCTTGGGGGTTAAAATGGAAGGTTGCCACCGGCACGTGATAAGCGTGCCGCCGTGCGGTCGGCGGCTGATCGTCAACACTGCCCGGATCAGCGTGGCGCGATAATGCATGATGTGCAGGCCCAGGTCGGTCGCCAGCAAGTGCCGGCGATTCAGCCCGACGCCACTGTCGGCGACGGTCAGCACCACGCCCCGGCCCGCGGGCTGCAACGTGATCCAAATCTGCCGACCTCGGCTGTGCTTGGCGGCGTTGAACGCCGCTTCCTGGGCGATGCGGAAAAGCTGGCGCTCCACGTTCGCATCGGGTAACCGGCGCGTGAAGCCGCCCCGGTACTCGCAGCGCACCGGGAACAGTTGCCCCACCAGCAACGCCAGCTCCTTGAGCGCCACCGACAGGCCGCTCAGTTGCAGGCTGGCCGGGTAGAGCGACCGGGCGAGGTTGCGGCTGGTCTCGGCCGCTTCACGCGCATGCTTCGCCAGCCAACCCGCCTTGGCACCGAGTCGCTTGTCACGCCGGCTGAGTGCCTGCCGCAACGCCTGCGCCGACATGGCCAGCCCGGCGAGCTGCTGGCTCAAGCCATCGTGCAAGTCCCGCCCGAGGTGCTGCCGTTCCATCTCACTGATGCGCTCGATCTCGCTTTGCATCTGCCGGCGCTCGGTGACGTCCCGCGCCACGCCGACCACCCGATTCGGGCGACCAGCTTGGTCACGGATGAGCCAACCCCGATCTTCAATCCAGCGCACCGAGCCATCCGGCCGCACGATCCGGTATTCCGCGGTGAGCGGCGCGCTCCCCGTGCGCTTCTGAAAAAACGCGGCTTTCACGATGGCCCGGTCGTCCGGATGAACAGCTTGGAACCACAGCGCGGGATTCTCGTAGAGCTGCTGGCAGGAAATTCCCCAAATCTTTGCGAAGGCCGGGCTGACGTAGAATATCTTCCGCAGATGAATGTCCGCCAGCCAGAACACTTCCCCCACGCTCTCGGCCATCTGCCGGAACCGCTCCTCGCTCTCCCGCAACGCCGCCGTCCGCTCCGCAACGCGCTGTTCGAGCGTCGCATTGAGGTGCCGCAACGCCGCCTCGGCCTGCTTGCCCGCGGTGATGTCGCGGTTGCTGACGCGAATCCCCAGATATTCGCCATGCTCGTCGTACACCGGCTGACAAGCGTGCCCAATCCACCGGTAGGACCCGTCGGTGTGTCGGACGCGCCATTCTTCCTCACCGGGACCACCGCGGCGCTTGTGCAAGCGGACGTGCTTGTCATACCGGGAACGGTCGGCCGGGTGAATCAACCGGCGCAGCAAGCCGGCATCGGCCAAGAACTCTGCCGGCGTTCGGCCGGCGATGCGTTCGCAGGAGGGAGAGACATAGACGTACCGGCCCCGCGGATCAAGCCACGACTCCCAGTCATAGGTGAAATCCACCGCCAACCGGTACCGTTGCTCGCTCTCCCGCAACGCTTCCTCAATTCGCTTGCGCGCGGTGATGTCCACAAGCGAGGTCCGCAACCGGGCCGGCTCGTGGGGCTTGCCCATGACCGCTTCCGGTACGCTGGTCAACGCGATATTGAGTACCTGGCGCCTGGCACCGGTCACGCGCAACTCGGTCACGACGGGGGCCTGGCCACGGTTGCGCCGGCAGCGGACGAAGTGCCGCAGGAGCTTCTGGCGGTCTGCCGGTACAACCAAACGCAAAAGCGTGCGATCGAGCAGGCGGGACCGGTCGACCCCGAGCAACGTCGCGGCGGTTTGGTTGGCTTCGCGGACGAAGCCGGTACGGTCAAACGTGACGATACCGATCGGCGCGTGGTGATAGAGGTCGGCGTAGCGTTGGCGGGACAGTTCGAGTTCCCGCTGGCTCTCGATCCAGCTACGTTCCTGCACCTCGCGGTCATCGCGTTCGATGGCAAGTTGTTCGCGCAGCTCCTGGAGTTCGGCTTCCAAGGCGGCGATGCGGACGGAAACGTTAGCGGCGGTGGAGGATCGCGGCTCGTGGGTATGCCCCCCACCCCGGGATTCGCGCGCGAATTCCGGCCGGAGCGGAACGCGTGAGCGTTCCGTCTGGGATTGGCGTTTACGGTTCATCGCCGCTCCTCGTCACCGGCGGAATCGTCACCGATTCCGCTCCGGCGTCTCGCGGAATCGGCTCCCGCTCCGGGTGCGGATTGGACCGCGTCTTGGAGCGGAACGCGTGAGCGTTCCGTCTGGGATTCGTGGCGATCTCGTTCTCGCCAATAAATCTTCCAGAGCCGGTCGGGGAAATCGACCTGCCGCCAGTCCAATTCGGGATATCCCGCGGCTTGCGTGCCGGAATACGGCCAGTGACGGGCATCGTTCACCAGTCGAGCCCGCACCGGGTTGGCGGTGATGTAGAATAGCAACCGTTCGATGGCGTGGCGTTCGAGATCGTGGTCGCGCAGGACGACATCCCACGCTTGTTTCTGGAGCCGGTATGGAGCGGAACGCGCCTGCGTTCCGTGGGAGGATGGAATCGGACCGGACGGAATCGTTACCGATTCCGCTCCGGAATTCGTCGCTGATTTTGCGCCACGCGCCGGAGCGGAATGCGTAAGCATTCCGTGGTCGGCCAGCGCCTGATTCAAATACCGGCGGAAAAACGTCGCGGCGCGATCCTGATCGCTGTCCGGCGACAGCCCGGCCCAGAGCAGATGCAGATGATCCGGCATCAGGCAATAGACGAGGCACACCAGCCGGTGCCGCGCCAAGGTGTGGAGTTGAATCTCGCGGAACCGGGCGTGGAATACCGGCGTCAGCCAGCCGGTGGCGCGATCGTCGATGGCCATGTTCCAGTGCACGAAAGCGTGGGCGCGGTAGTATTCGGCGGGAAGCCGCGTCATTCGGCCGCGGTGGTGCGAGGAATCGGAACGGACGGGATCGAGGCGGACGGAATCG
>OMJI01000204.1 GCA_900299315.1 Verrucomicrobiota bacterium
CCAATCCTTCCCGCGCAAAAATCCTCTCCTGCCTGCCGGCCCAACAGGTCTATGGCGACGGCGGCGAGATCGGCCCGCACAACGAACTTCGCAACTGGAACGTCCTCTGGGCCGACGGCTCCACCACCCGCAGCAGCGGCTACTGGGCTACCCCGCTCTCGCTGGACTTGCACGTGAGCTTCGCCGGGGTGTGGGATTGAGTTACTGGTTGTGGAATTGCAAACCACAGTCCCGCCGGTATAGTTCCGGCCATGCCGCGCAAGGTTTTCCATCGCTCGTTGCCGCCGCTGGCGAAGGTGCATCCCGGCTTTCGCGGGTTTCGCGAGTCGGACAACAAGACGGCGCTCGTGCTGGAACGGTTGCACGCGACGATCGAGAAGACGCGGCGCGACGAGGCTACGCCGTTCTATTCGATCCGGGAGGTGGCAGACTTCTTCGGCGTGGCGCTGAAGACCGTCGTCGAGGCGTACGAGAAGCTCGAAGCGAAAGGGTTGCTAACCCGCGTCCGCGGATCGCACACCGTCATGGAAGGCCGCCGCCGGCAACCCCGGCATCCCGTCCGCGGCGTCGTGGGCGTGCCGGTGTATCTGCCGCCGCTGGTCATCGGCACGGATTGGCGGGCGTTCCTGATGAAGCTCGAGGAAGAGCTTCGCCACTATCATTTCGTCTGCGACTTCGTGTTCTACCGGGCCACGGACCAGGAGTCGGACGCGTTGACGGAGCGGCTGCTGGAACATCAGCTCGACATCGTGCTTTGGTACGTGCCCATCGCCGCGCACGCGCCGACGATGCGACACCTGCTCGACAGCGGCATCAAGCTCGTCGTCATCAGCGATGGCAAGGGCCGGTTCCCGCGCGAGCAATTCTTCCTCGATCTCGACAGCGCCATCACCGATGCCATCCGCGCGTGGCGGCGCGCGGGCATAAACTCGTTCGTCATTCTCCAGTCCCCGCAACACCCATCCGCCCACGCGCACCAGACCGTCCTTCGCGCGCTGGCCAAGGAATCCATCACCCCGGCCGTGCTCACGCTCACCGATGACGAAGTCCCTGGCGTCATCCAACGCCTCACCCGTCACGGCCGGCAGGGTGTGATTCTCCACAGCCATCCGTGGTACGAGATTCTCTGCGCCAAGTTTCCCGCCGAGATGGAACGGCTGTTCCACGCCAGCCAAGTCTTCCTCGCCCAAGGCCCGGTCTTCTGCCCCGCCTTCGAGGGCCGCCCGGTCTTCGCCGATTCCATCAGCCTGCCCAACGCCGACATCGCCCGGCGCGTCGCCCGCGAAATCAGCACCGGTCGCGTCTGGAAGAAATCCCGCCTCGCCACCTTCCACACCCGGTACGAGCCCCGCGTCAACCTCGGCCAAGTCACCCGGGAACTTTGACTCTCACCACTCCACGCGCACCGACACGATGGCGTGCGGGGCAGCTTCGATGGTCACGGTTTGGCCGGTCACTTTCGGCGCGGGCGACTTGAGCCGCGCTTCGCCCAACGTGACGTACGCGGCCCGCTTCGGCGCGCGCCAGAACTGCAGCGTCTCCGTCTGCTTGCGACCGCTGGGATTCCAGAGGCGGACGACGAGTCCTTTCCCCTGCTCAGGCGGCTTGATGGCGGACACGACGAGCCGGCCGAACTTCGCCTCGATGAATTGCCGGGCCGTGTCTGTGCCCGTCAACGCCGGGAACCCCGACGGACGCTTGCCGGTCTGCCGCGTGTAAATCCCCGCCTGCAACGCCGCCAACATCCGGAACGCTTCCGCCCGCGGCAACGCCCCGGCAAACGGCAGCAATGCGTATCGGAACGTCAGCCGACCGGCTTCCAAGCCGTCCCGGCCGCTCGTGTCCGCGATGGTTTTACGGAACGACCGCAGCAACGTCACCGTCATCGTCCGCCGCTGGTCGTCCATCACTCCGCCTTCGTGCAACCCCGCCGGCGCGAGAAACGCCAGCCCGCGTTGGTCGTGCCCCACCGCCTGCAAACCGAGGAACGGTTTCTCCTGTTGCTCGCTCTCCTGCCAGTTCGCCGTCTGCCGGTCGAGCGCGATGGCGCGCTCGGTCAAATCATACGGATGATGCGCGAGATACGTCTGCGCCCCGGTCGCGTCGGTCGGGAACAACACGCGCAGCCGGTGGTCCTCGGCGGTGTTATCCACGGTCGTCTCCACTTCGACCACGCGCGCCCCGCGCCGCAACGTGATCACGCTGCTGACCGGCAACTCCGTCGTCTCGCCGGTCGGTTTCTCCTGCCGCGCATCGTACCGGCAAGGCACGCGCAGCCAGACCGTCACCCGGAACGCCACCAACTCCGGCCCGTCCTGCACCACGCTGACCTGCGCCGGGCTGGCGCTCGAAAGAATCGCCTCGTCATTCACCGACCGCGCATGAAACCATCCATCGCCTGTCTCGCTCACGTCCTCGAACGTCAACAGCCCCGTGTACGTCTGGCTGGTCGCCTTGTCGGTTAACGTCAACGTGCCGTTGCTTTCGATGGCGATGCCGAGATGTTCGTTGGCCGCCGCAGTCGGCCCGATGCGCAAGCTGCCCAGCGCGCGCACCGGCATCTCCGCCGGCTTCACCCGCAGCGAAGTGAACCCCAGCGCCGGCAACGCCAGCTTCGCCGCGACGGTGTACCGCGCAAACTCGCCGTCGCTCTGGAACGAATACTTGGCGAAGCGCGACCGCTCGTTCATC
>OMJI01000205.1 GCA_900299315.1 Verrucomicrobiota bacterium
CCAAGGCCACCAATGTCGACGCGGTGGCCAAGGCGCTGCGCGCGATCACCGCGCCGGTGATCCTGATTGCGGGCGGCCGTGACAAGGGGCTGGATTACGCGGCCCTGCGGGACGAGCTGCCGCGGCGGGTCAAGCTGGCGGTGTTGATTGGCGAGACGCGCGCCGCAATGGCGCGGGCGTGGCAGAACGCGGTGCCGTGCGTGACGGCGGATTCGCTCGACGAAGCCGTCGCCATCGCCGCGCGCCAAGCCGGGCGGGGCGACACGGTGTTGCTCTCACCGGCCTGCGCCAGCTTCGACATGTTCCGGAATTACGAACACCGGGGCGAAGAGTTCAAACGGGCTGTGTTCGTGGCCCAAAGTCAGGTCGCAACAACAACCAACCAACAGTCGTAGAGAGGAACCAATGAAAGTATCGAAAGTCATCATGATCGTCGTAGCACTGCACGTGCTCGTCATCGGAGGCATCTTTGTCTTCGAAGGCTGCAGCCGTTCGAAAGTTCAATCCCCCCAACTGGCCGACAACGAATCGTTGCCGGGCCAGACGTCGTCGGAAACCGCCACCTCGGCAGCGCCGATGGACGTGACCAGCGCAACGCCGGCGTTGACGCCCATCGCGCCGACCACCGGCGCGATTACGCCGACGATGCCGCCGGCTGTCCCCGCCCCGGCCGCCACCGAGCCGCAGGCGACCACCTACGCCGTGAAGAAGGGTGACTCGCTCTGGAAGATTGCCAAGACCGGCAATGTCACCGTCGCCGAGTTGATGAAGGCCAACAACCTCACCAAGACCAGCGTGCTCAAGGTCGGTCAGAAGTTGAGCATCCCGGCCAAGGCGCCGTCGACCGAGTCCGCCCCGACCGTTGCCAGCGCTGCTGGCGCGACGACCACCGAGAGTGGCGCGAGCTACACGGTGGCTTCCGGTGATTCGCTCTGGAAGATCGCCAACAAGAACGGCGTGACCGTCTCCGCCTTGAAGAAGGCCAACAACCTCGCCAGTGACTCGCTCAAGGTCGGCCAGAAACTGACCATCCCGAGCAAGAGCGCGCCAGTGGCAGTGGCGGGCGCTACGCCCACGACACCGGTGGCCAGCGCGGCGGTGGCGCCGGGCTCCTATGCAGCTACGTTCCGCGAGCCGGGCACCTATCAAGAGAACAACCAGACCATTCACGTGGTGGACCTCAACGACACCCCCGCGATCATCGCCAAGAAGTACGGCGTGCGGGTGGATGAGTTGATGAAGGCCAACGGCATCACTGATCCGCGCCAGATCCACTACGGCCAGACGTTGATCGTGCCGGTCAAACAGCCGGCCGCCAGCGCGCCCATTACGCCCGCCGTCAACACGACGAGCTCCGGTGCCGCTGCGCCCATCGTTTCCGCGGCCAATGTGAACTAAATCGCGGAACGATACACACTGTTGGTTGGGTCGAGGGGGGCGCACCGCCGGTGCGCCCCCAACCGACCGCCGACGAAGGAGCCGGATTGAACAAAGCCGCAATCACACTGCTGGTGGTGACGCTCGCGCTGCTGACGCTGGGCGTGGTCATGCTCTTCAGCACGAGCGCCGCCTACGCGCGCGACCGGTACGGCGACGCGCATTACCTGCTCAAACGCCAGTTGGTGTGGACGTTGATCAGCGGTGTGGCTTGTGTGGCGGCGGCGCGGACTCCGTATCCGAAGTTGCGGACGTTTGCGTGGCCGTTGTTGATCGTGACCGGGGTGTTGCTCGTGGCGGTCTTAATTCCGCACATCGGGGTGAAGGTCGGCGGCGCACGCCGGTGGCTGGCGTTGCCGGGGATGCGGTTTCAGCCCTCGGAACTCGGCAAGATTGCCCTCATCGTCTGGCTCGCGTACTGGCTGTCCAAGGAGAAGCGCCGGCTGGACAAGTTCAGCCGGGGATTCCTGATTCCGATGGGAGTCGTGGGTGTCACGTTGCTCGTGATCCTGGCGGAACCGGATTTCGGGACGACCGCGCTGCTCGGGGCGGTGGCGTTGTGCATGATGTTCGTGGCCGGGGTGCGGCTGCGGTATCTCGTGCCGACCGTGTTGGCTGGCATCGGGGCGTTTGGCGTGTTGATCGCGCACAGCCCGGTGCGGGCCCAGCGGTTGTTGGCGTTTTTGGATTTGGAGAAGTACAAGGCGGGCGCCGGCTATCAAGTGTGGCAGGCAATCCTCGCCTTCGGGTCCGGTGGGGTGAGCGGACTCGGCTTGGGCAATTCCCGGCAGAAGATGTTCTACCTGCCGGAAGCACACACGGATTTTATTTTCCCGATCATCGGCGAGGAACTCGGCCTGGCCGGCGCGTTGTTGATTCTCACCTGTTTCGCAGTGCTCGTCGGGTGCGGCGTCGCGGTGAGCTTGAAGGCGCCGGACCTGTTCGGACAATACCTCGGCCTGGGCGTCACGTTCCTGCTGGGGTTGCAGGCGTTGATCAATGTGGGCGTGGTCACGGCGTGGCTGCCGACGAAGGGCTTGCCGCTGCCGTTCATCAGTTTTGGCGGATCGAATCTGTTGATGAGCCTGACGTGTATCGGGCTTTTGTTGAGTATCTACCGGCACGGCGCCGCAGAGGCGCCCAAGGAGGAACACGAGTTTTTTGCACGGCGCTCAGCCGTGACGTGAGCAGGAGATGCAAATGAATGAAAATCGTAATCGCTTGCGGGGGAACCGGGGGACATTTGTTTCCCGGAGTAGCAGTGGCGGAACGTTTGCTGGGCCGGCAACACGAGGTGCGGTTGTTGGTTTCGGAGAAAGCGGTCGAGCAGACGGCCTTGACGGGTGTGACGGCGCTGGCTGGGGCTTCCCAGTGGGGAGTGCGCTCGATCAAGGCAGTCGGGTTCGCCGGCTTGTCGCAGTTGATTCCTTTTTGCAGCCAACTCGCGCAGTCCGTGCGTGAGTGTGCGGAGTTGTACGCCGAGTTCCAGCCGGACGTGGTGCTGGGGATGGGTGGATTCACCTCGGCCCCGGCAGTGTTGGCGACGCGATGGACGGGCGGTCGGCCGGTGGCGGTGATTCACGAGTCGAACGCGGTGCCCGGCAAGGCGAATCGCTGGGCGGGGAAGGTGGCGGACCACGTGGCGTTGGGACTGCCGGATTGCGCGCGGTTTTTCCGGCGCAAGCCGGTGACCGTGACGGGCACGCCGATCCGTTCGCGGCTGAGCCGGGGGGAACGGGTACCGGACGCGGCGGCGCGGCTGGGTTTGGAAGCCGGGAAGTTGACGGTGGCGGTGATGGGCGGCAGCCAGGGCGCCCACGCGATCAACGAGGCGATTGCCTGCGCGTTGCCGTGGCTGGATGACTGGCGGGCGCGCGCGCAGTTTGTGCATTTAAGCGGGACGGCGGACGAGGCGTTCGTCCGCGAAGCGTATGAACGGAATGGAATGCCGGCGAAAGTGATGGGGTTCTGCCACGAGATGGAGCTGGTGTACAGCGTCGCGGATGTGGTGATCGCGCGGTCGGGCGCGGCGACGCTGACGGAGATTGCGACGTTCGGGGTGCCGGCGATTTTGGTGCCGTACCCGCAAGCCGCCGGGAATCACCAGTGGCACAACGCCCGGGCGTTCGAGCGGGCCGGGGCGGCGAAGTTGATGGAGCAATCCGCGCTGACCACCGGTATGCACGCCGCGCGCGGGGAACGGCTCGCGGAGGCAGTGAACGATTTGTTGCAGGATGAAGCGCGGCGGACGGAGATGGCCCAGGCCGCGCGGTCGCTGGCGCACGGGGATGCGGCGCAGCGGATGGTGGAATTGCTGGAGCAGTGCGCGAAGTGAAACACAACCAGGAGGAGCGAATCGGTCGCATGCAAACAACGAAGACGTTGTCGCGGCAACAGGTGATGGAATTCCTGAGCGCGCGCCCGCGCGTCGTGCATTTTGTCGGGATCGGCGGCGCCGGGATGAGCGCCCTGGCCAAACTCCTCGTGGAGCAGGGGCATTTCGTGAGCGGCTGCGATCTTGCGCCCAACGGCGAGACGACCAAGCTGCGCCAGATGGGCGTGCGGATCGAGTCGGGCCACCACGCCCGGCATGTGAAGACCGAGACGGAACTGCTCGTGTACACCTCGGCCGTCAACGGCCAGAACGCGGAGCTGGCCGCAGCGGCGGAGCAGGGCATCCCGTCCGTGCGACGCGGGACGTTGCTGGCCGGCTTGATGAATCACAAGCACAACATCGCCGTGGCCGGGACGCATGGAAAGACGACCACGACCGCGATGATCGCGCATGTGCTCGGCCGGAGCGACAGCGCCCCGACGTTTTGCGTCGGCGGCCACGTCCCGATCCTCGGCGCGAATGCGCAATACGGCGGCGGAAAATATTTTGTCGCGGAAGCGTGCGAGAGCGACGGGACGTTGAACGGCTTCACGCCGGAATACTCAGTCTGCCTGAACATCGAGCCGGAACATCTCGATTATCACGGGTCGATGGACAACTTGCTGGGCTCGTTCGACACGCTGTTCCGCAGCACGCTCCAGACGGTGTTCTACTGCGCGGATTGCGCGAATTGCATCCAGCTCGCCAGCCGGTCGCGGTCGGCGATGTCGTTTGGCCTGTCGCCCGCGGCGGACTACCGGGCGGTGGAGATTCACCCGACCGACCGGGGCAGCACGTTCAAGGTGGTATGCCGGGGGCAGGAGCTGGCGCGGGTGGAGTTGGTGATCCCGGGCGAGCAGAACATCGTCAACGCACTCGCGGCATTCGCGGTGGCGGACGAGTTGGGGATCGCCACCGACAAGATCGTGGCGGCGCTCGCGGAATTTACCGGCGCCAAACGCCGGTTCGACCGGAAGTTCGAGGGCAACGGCATCGTGGTGGTGGATGACTACGCGCATCACCCGACAGAAATCCGCGCGACCTTGAAAGCGGCGCGGACGTTGGGGTTCCGCCGGATCCTGCTCGCGTTTCAACCGCACCGGTACACGCGGACCCAGGCGTTGCTGAAGGAATTTGCCACGGCGTTTCGCGGCGCGGACAAGTTGTTCCTGACGGACATTTACGCGGCGAGCGAGACACCCCTGCCCGTCATTACCGGCCAGACGGTGGTGGATGCGGTGACGGCGGTGGGGCAACCGGACGTAGTCTACGAGCCGGACTTGGACAAGCTGGCGTTGACGCTGGCGCAGGCCGCCCAGCCCGGTGACCTGATCCTGACGATGGGCGCGGGCAGTATTTATCACGTCGCGGACGCGGTGGTGACGAAGTTGGCGCAAGGCGGACCGAACCTGTTGCAGCCAGTGAGGCAATCCATGAAGATCGAGTCTGATCTGAAGTCGATTCTCTCGTCGAAAGCCAAGGTGCGTCACGACGAGCCGATGGCGAAACACACCTCGCTGCGCGTCGGCGGGCCGGCCCAGTTCTGGGTGGAGCCGCACAACGAGACGGACCTCGCGCGGTTGCTGCATTACTGCCACGTCCGCGAAATCCCGGTCACCATCGTGGGCCGGGGTACGAACCTGCTCGTGCGCGACGGCGGCATCGAGGGCGTGGTGGTGCATCTCGACGGCGACGAGTTCACGAATGTCGCGGCGGATCACGATCGGATCGTGGCGCGGGCCGGGGCGCGGTTGAAGACGGTGGTGAATCTCGCGAAGAAGGAATCGCTCGGCGGGTTGGAGTTTTTGGAAGGGATTCCCGGCTCCGTTGGCGGCGCGTTGCGGATGAATGCCGGGGCGATGGGCAAGCAGACGTTCGAGGTGCTCGACCGGGTCCGGTACGTGAGCATGGCCGGGGAGATTTACGACTCCGAGGCGCGGCAGTTGCCGGTGACGTACCGGAACTGTCCGGTGTTCCAGAACCACATCGCGCTCGAGGCAATTTTCCGCGGCGAGAAGACGGAGCGGTCGAAGATCGACTCGATCTTGCGGATGTTCGAGAAGAAGCGCTGGTCGAGCCAGCCGGCCAAGCCGAGCGCGGGCTGCATTTTCAAGAACCCGGAGGTCGTGCCTGCCGGGAAACTCATCGACGAACTCGGGTTGAAGGGCACGCGCGTCGGCGGCGCGTGCGTGTCGGATGTGCATGGCAATTTCATCGTGAATGACGGCGGGGCGACCGCGGCGGATGTGTTGCGGTTGATCGGCATCATCCGCGAACGCGCCCGGCAGGAACGTGGGATCGATTTGGAGCCGGAAGTGTTGATTCTGGGAAAGGACTGACATGGACGACCACTTGCGAATCGCGGTGTTGATGGGCGGACCATCCGCCGAACGGGAAGTGTCGCTGCGCTCGGGCGCGGCGATTGCGGCCGCGCTGGAGCGGCTGGGCGCGTCAGTGACGCGGATCGACGTGACCGGCACGGTGCTGCGGCTGCCGACGGAGATCGACGTGGTGTTCATCGCGTTGCACGGGACGTTCGGCGAAGACGGCACGGTGCAGCGGATGTTGGAGGACAGCGGGTTGTCGTACACGTTCAGCGGCCCGGAGGCGAGCGCGAAGGCGTTCGACAAGATTTTGGCGAAGCAGGCGTTTGTAGCGGCCGGCGTGATGACGCCCCGGTACGCCGTGGTGGAACGCACAGACCGGCAGTTCGTGCCGCTGCGGAAGTTGCAGTGGCCGCTCGTGGTGAAGCCGCCGCGGCAGGGTTCGAGCGTCGGCGTGGAGTTGGTCGAGAAGCCGGAGGATTTGCAGCACGCGTGCATGGTGGCCGGGCAGTACGACGACCGGCTTCTGGTGGAAGAACGGATTGCGGGCCGGGAGTTCACGGTGGCGGTGCTGGACGAGCGGGCGTTGCCGGTGATTGAGGTGCGCTCGAACCACACATTTTTTGATTACGAGGCGAAGTACACCAAGGGGAAGACCGAGTATCTCGTCCCCGCGCCGCTGGAGGACAAAGCCCGGGAGCGCGCGCAGGAGCTGGCGTTGCGGGCGCATGAATGCCTCGGCTGCCGGGATTTGTCGCGGGTGGACTTGATGATGGACGGTACCGGGGAGTTCTACGTGCTGGAAGTGAACACCGTGCCGGGATTCACCGAGACGAGCCTCGTGCCAAAAGCCGCCCGGGCGGCGGGCATGAGTTTTGAACATTTGTGCGGTCACCTCGTGAAACGCGCGCTGGCGCGGCGGGGTCGACAGCCGGCATTGGTGACAGCGTGAACAAGCGACGCAAAAGACAGCAGTATTTGTTGGAGGTAAAGGTCCATACTGAGGGCCGGACCCGGCAACGGTTGGGGCGCGTCGCGGGTTTACTGGCGATTGTGGCGGCGGTGGCGCTTGGCAGTTACGGGGTCTACCGGCTGGGGAAATGGACGGCGAACAAGCTGGTGTTCCAGAATCCCCGGTTTTTGATTTCGCAGATCGTGGTGCAGAACAACGGCGTGTTGCAGCCGCAGGTGATCGCGCGGTTTGCGGGGGTGAACGTCGGACAGAATTTACTGGGCTTGGACTTGGCGCAGGCGCGCCGGAATCTGGAATTGGTGCCGTTGATTCGCAGTGCCGAGGTGCGGCGCGTGATGCCGGGGCGGTTGGTGATCCAGGTGGAGGAACGCACGCCGGTCGCCCGCGTGCAAGTGGCCGGGCGGGATCATTACTACGTGGACCGGACCGGCGTCGTGATGAAGACGTTGAAGTTGAACGATGGAACGGTGATCGAGCCGCAGGGGCAAGGCCCGTTGCCGTGGTTGACGGGGATGCCGGCCACCGACGTGCAGGTGGGGCGGCGGATGGAGACTGAGGCGGTCTATCAGGCGTTGAATTTGTTGGAGCAGATCAATCTCTCGCCCGCCGGGACGATGGTGGAGGTGGACCGGGTGGATGTGAGCAAGCCGCGCACGTTGACCGTGGCGACCCGGCAGGGGCTGGCGGTGCAGTTCGACACGGAGGATGTGCCGCAACAGTTGCGGCGGCTGGGAGTGATCTTGATGTGGGCGCAGCAACGGCAGAAAGGCGTCCGCACGGTGGATTTGACGGTGAGTCGCGCGGTGCCGGTAACGTTTGTGAATTGAAAGCGAAAGCGAACTATGTTTTCCAAAGAACGAATCATTGTGGGATTGGAAGTCGGAACCTCGAAGGTCTGCGCGGTCGTCGGCGAGGTCTTGGAGGACGGCAACCTGATGATCATCGGCGTCGGGCAGGCGCCGTCGCAAGGCGTCCGCAAGGGCGAGATCGTCGACATGGACGCGGCGGTGCAGACGATTCACACGGCGGTGGCGGAGGCGGAGGACAATGCCGGCGTGGAAATTCACAGCGTCTACACCAGCGTCACCGGCGGCCACATCCGCAGCTTCAACAACCGCGGCAGCGTGGCGGTGACAAATGACGACCGGGAAATCACCGCCGAGGAAGTGCGCAGCGTCCTGCTCAACGCCAAGGCGGTCAACATCCCGATGGATCACGTCGTCATCCACGCGATCCGGCAGCACTTCTACGTCGACGGCCACGACGGCATCACCAACCCGGTCGGCATGCTCGGCGCGAAACTCGAAGCCGATGTCCACGTCATCCACGGCGTGCGAACGCGGTTGCAGAACACCATCCGCTGCGTCAAACAGGTGCCGCTCGACATCGAGAACATCGCCGTCAGCGGCTTTGCGTCGGCCTTGGCGGTGTTGACGACGGAACACCAGCAGCTCGGCGCGGTGGTCATCGACATGGGCGGCGGCACGACTGATTTCCTCGTTTACCGGGAAAGCACCATCCAGCACAGCGGCGCCATCGCCGTCGGCGGCGACCACATCACCAACGACATCGCGGTCGGCCTGAAGATTCCGATCAACCGCGCCGACCAGTTGAAACTGGAACACGGCTCCGTGCTCGTGCCGGACGGGGAGGAACTCATCACGTTCAAGCGCGAGGTGGGGCTGCCCGACCGGCAGGTCTCCAAACAACAGCTTTGCCGGGTGATGAATCTGCGCGTCGAGGAGACCCTCACGCTGATCAAGCGCGAGCTGGAGAAACACGAGATGCTCGATTACCTCGGGGCTGGCGTGTTCATCACCGGTGGTTGTGCGCGGCTGCGCGGGCTTGAGACGCTGGCCGGTAACATCTTCGGGTTGCCGGTCCACATCGGCCACAGCCAGACGGTGGGCGGGCCGACCTCGGCTATCGAAAGCCCGGAATATTCGACGGCCATCGGCTTGGTCCGGTACGCCCTCAGCACGCAGCGTGACCAGCACCAACCGCCGAAACGGTGGGAACAGTTTGGAAAAAAATTCCAAGAGATGGTCCAGAAAGTTCGCACGCTCATTTAAGGAGACCCCATGTCGAAGCAGGAAAAATCCACCGCGTTTCGTTTGAAAATCCTCGGCATCGGCGGGGCCGGTTGCAACACCGTCGCGCACATCGCCAAGGCGGAACTGTTACCGGGCGTGGAGCTGGTCGCCGTCAACACCGACGCCCAGGCCCTCGCGGATTCGCCAGTGCCGGAGCGCATCCAGATCGGCGCCGCGCTCACGCACGGCCTCGGAGCCGGTGGCGATTCCGACATCGGGCAGCGTGCGGCGCAACAGGACGGCGAGCGGCTCGAAGCCGTCGTGCAAGGCGCGAACGTGGTCTTCATCACGGCTGGCTTGGGTGGCGGCACAGGCGGCGGCGCGGCGCCAATCGTGGCCAAGGCGGCTCGCGAGCAGAATGCGCTGGTGCTGGCGTTCGTGGCATTGCCGTTCAGCTTCGAAGGCGACCGGCGCCGGCAGCAGGCGCTCGCGCAGTTGGAACAATTGAAGGGCCAGGCGGACGCGGTGATCTGCATCCCCAACGACAAACTTTTCAAGCTCGTCGGCGAACAGGCGACGGCCGTGGAAGCGTTCAAGAAGTGCGACGAAATGATTGCCGGCGGGGCGCAGGCGGTCTGGCAGTTGATGTCCCGCAAGGGTTTGATCAACCTCGATTTCGCCGATCTCCGGTCGGTCTTGGCCGCGAAGCATTGCGAAGGATTGTTCGCCCACGGCGAAGCGGAGGGGGATGACCGGGCCAAGAAGGCGGTGAAGGCGTTGCTCGAAAGTCCGTTGCTCGATGCCGGGCAGACGTTGGGACGGACGGAGGGTGTGCTCGTCAGCATTCTCGGCGGACCGGACCTCGCGCTGACGGACGTGCAGAAGACGCTCGATGCCATCAAGCAGGAAGCCCCCCGGGCCCACATCATCATGGGCGCTGCAATCGATGAGAGCTACCGGGGCAAGATCGCCGTGACGGTGATTGCCTCGACGAATTTGACGCCGCGCAAAGCGGTGCCGCAGGTGCCGGCGAAGCCGCCAGTTGCCGCGCCCGCCATCGCTGTCCCTCCGCGCTCACCGAGCGCGGCTACAGAAGAAGCGCCAGTGGCGAAGAAGAAAGAAGCCGGTAAGCCCAAGCAGGAAACGCTGCCGTTGGATAACATCACCCGCGGCCGGTTCGAGAAGAGCGAGCCGACGTTGTGGGACGGCGAAAACCTGGACGTGCCGACGTTCCTGCGCCGGGGCGTCTCGCTCAGCCGGTAACGGCTTCAGTGGTGGTGATGGCCACCGGGGCCGTGCGCGTGGCCGTGGGCAATCTCGTCGGCGGTGGCGTCGCGGACTTCGGTGATCTCCACATCAAACGTCAGGTCCTGACCGGCCAACGGATGATTGGCGTCGAGGGTCGCGTGGGAGTCGGTGAGTTTGGTGACGGTGAGCGGGGTGGGGTACTGGTTGGTGCGGAACTGGTCGCCGATCTTCACCTGTTTGTTGGGGAGTTTCTTGCGTTCCACTTCCAGCACAAGGGAATCATCGCGCGTGCCGTAGGCCTCGGCCGCCTTGACGAGAACCTTGCGCTTGTCACCGGGCTTCATCGAGCGGAGATGGGTTTCGAGGCCGGGGATGATCTGGCCGACGCCTTCCATGAAGGTCAGCGGATGATCGCCTTGGGAGGAGTCGAGCTTCTCGCCGGCGGTGTTGGTGAGGGTGTAGTGGAACGAAATGACTCTTTTGCTCATGGGGCGGTTCTTATATACTGGCCGGCAGCCATGGGAAAGGGAAATTGCTGGGCGGGGGCGGTCGCGCTGTGGTTGACGGCGGCGGCGAGTTGGGCGTGTTACGAGCCGGGCGGCGGGCCGGTCGAGAAAGGCACGACCAGTTTTCAAATCCTCAGCGTGACCGCGTCAGGTTTGACGGAAGACTCGCAAGGGATTCCGCCGCGCTTCATCGCTGGCGACCGGGCGGAGCCGATTCCGTATGTGGTCGACGCGCAGACGCTGCCGGCCGGCATCACGGTGACGCAGGCCACGAACGCGGTGGCGCAGGCGTTGCAGGCGTGGGCGAACGTGACGAGCCTGCGGTTTCAGTTTGACGGTCTGCAAAACTTCGGTCAGCCCGCGACGAACTACTCGCTCGGCGACAACCGGCTCCACATCCAGCTTCACAATCTCTACAACGTCATCACCAATGGCGCCATCTTGGGGTTGGCCGGGCCGTCGTGGAGTTCGCTCAGCGGTTTGTTCCCGAGCGGCGGACTGGGCGGCCGGGTCATCAGCCGGGAATTCAACCGGACCACGTCGGGCTTCGTCATCCTGAGTCACACCAACGTGGCGATGCAGACGCTGAGCACGTTCACCGAGGTGCTCTGCCACGAAATCGGGCACGCGCTCGGGATGGCGCATTCGAGTGAGAACCCGAGTGAGCCGAACACGACCTTGAAGGAAGCCATGATGTACTACCGGGCTCACGCCGATGGCCGGGGGGCAACCTTGGGGGCGTACGACCCGCCCGTCATCCAGCAGGCGTACCCGACCAACAACACGCCGCCCTACGGATACGACCGGGTCATCTACTGCGTGACAGCGTTTTCGCCGCTGACGGCTCATCCCGAGGTCCGGCAGGTGCAACTCACCGGCTACGACCTGCAGAATTCCTCACTCTCTGTCACCCTGACCAACGCGACTGCGGGCAACGGCACATTCTCCCTCGCGACGGCAACCCTGACTTACACACCAAACGGTGCCATTGGCGACAGCGGTCTCATCGACCCGGCGACTAGTTCATTCTACGACCGCGTCTACGTCCGGTACGATGACGGCACTAACGCTTCGCCGTATGTCCTCATCCGGGTCGTGCAGTTTCTGTTCGATTCCCAACCGAACGGCGCGCCGGACAGCATACCGGATAGTTGGCGGATGCAGTATTTCGGCAGTAGCACCCCGGTGGCGGGAGTTTCCGGTGCGGACGATGATCCGGATGGAGACGGGTTGACGAATATTCAGGAGTTCCAAGCCGGCACGAATCCGCTGCAAAGTGATTCCGGGTTCCGCATCACCGCTCTGACTTCGACGAACATCACGTGGAGCGGTCGGCCCTACGAGCTGTACGAGATTCAAGCCGGCACGACCGTCGGCAGCTATTCGCGAATCGGGAATCCGGTTGTGCCCACGAGCGGAGTCATTCAGACGGCGTTACCAGCGACCACGAATGCGGCGAGCTTCTACCGCGTGCGGAAAGTGCCCTGAACTTACTGCGTCTTCGGCTTGGGCGGCAGCGGCGACCAGTCGTGGAAAAGGCAAAGTAGACCGGCAATCATCAGCAGCAGCCCGAAGAATCGCAGCGCATTCGCGTCGAGCGTGTAACCCGCGATCAAGATGCCGACGCCGGCAACCAGCGTGATCAGGAACGGCGCGAGTTTGCGGCGCGGTGCTTCGACGAAGACGATTTCCTCTTCCTCCGCTCGGGCCGGTGATGTCGGTGTACCGGCCAGCGGTTTCGTGTAAAGCCGGACCTTCTCGACCGGCGGTTGTGGTTTGGCGGGTGCCGGGGCGGGCGGTGAGTCCTTGAGCAAGACGGGCTTGGCCGGTGGCTTTGCTTCGACGACCGGCTTCGGAGCTTCCGGCGGCGCAGCCGGCGGTGGTTCTGATGGCGGTACCGGCTTGGGAAGTTCGGGCACGGTGAACGGCTTGAAGATGGGGGTCTTGAGTCCGATCGCCGGTGAGATCTTTTCTTCCTCGGCAGCGGGTGCCGCCGCATATGTCATCACCACATCACCCATCTGCACAATATCGCCGTCCTTGAGCAAGACGGTTTCGGTGACGGGCGTGTCATTGACGAGAGTGCCGTTCGTGGATTGGAGATCGTGCAAGACATAATTGTCGCCATCGCGGACAATTTCGGCGTGGTGGCGCGAGACGAGGCCTTCGGGCAGTTGGACCGCGTTGTTGAAATCCCGGCCGACAAGGGTGCGGTTACTCGTGAAGATGAACTCTTCACCCTTGTGTGGACCGTCGATGACTCGCAGTGTCGGCATAGCGCTGGACGGGGTTTTATAGCACGCCCCGCCGCGCATTCCAAGTTAGCGAACCGCGTGCCGAGGTGCGGGTCAGGTCAGCTTCTTGAGCAGGTCATCGACGCGCTTCTTGACGGCGGGATCCATGCGGATGATCGGCGGCCACTCGCGGCAGTTCGCCTCGCCCTTGATCTTGTGCGTGGCGTCGAAGCCGATCTTGGAGCCGAGGCCGATGGCCGGGGTGGCGTGGTCGAGCACGTCAGCGGGGCCCTTGGTGAGAATCGTGTCCCGCGCCGGGTCGATGTTCGCGGTGAGGCGGAACATCACCTCGCTGAGGTTGTGGACGTTCACGTCATCGTCCACCACCACGATCATCTTCGTGAACATCATCTGGCCCATCCCCCACAACCCGTGCATCACCTTCATCGCCTGATACGGGAATGTCTTCTTGATCGAGACGACCACGAGATTATGGAATGTGCCCTCGGCCGGTAGCGCCATGTCCACGATCTCCGGGAAGTTCATTTTGAAAACCGGCAGAAAAATCCGCACGCTCGCTGTGCCCATGTAGAAATCTTCCATCGGCGGGATGCCGACGATCGTGCTTGGGTAAATCGCGTCCGCCCGGTGCGTGATCCGCTCGATGCGGAATTTCGGGTACGGTTCCGGCAGGGTGTAATAGCCGGTGTGGTCGCCGAACGGACCTTCCAGATCGAGCTTATCCTCCGGCTCGACGTAGCCTTCCAGCACGAAATCGCAGTTGGCCGGCACCTCCAACTCGTTCGTCTGGCACTTCACCAACTCCACGCTCTTCTTCCGCAGAAAGCCGGCGAGCAGAAATTCATCGAGCCCATCCGGCATCGGCGCCGTCGCCGCGAACGCGTACACCGGGTCGCCGCCCAGCGCGACCGTCACCGGCATCCGCCGCTTCAACTCCATGTACCGCCGCCAGTGTCGCGCCCCGGTCTTGTGCAGTTGCCAGTGCATGAACGCCGTCTTCTCGTCAATCACCTGCATCCGGTAAGTGCCGACGTTGCGCGCGCCGGTATCGGGATCGCGCGTGATCACGAGCGGCAACGTCACATACCGCCCCGCATCATCGGGCCAGCATTTCTGGATCGGCAACGCCCGCAGGTCCGGCGCCTTCATCACCATCTGCTGGCACACGCCGCTCCCGACCGATTTCGGTTTTGCGTGCCGCAACTCGAACGCCGATCCCAGCAGTGAAATTGCCTCGCGGAACGAAGTCGGCGGCTTCGCCTTCAACAACGTCTCCAACTCCCGCGCGATCTCCTCCACATCGTCCACGCCGAGCGCCAGCGCCATCCGTTTCGCCGAACCGTACGCGTTGATCAGCAGCGGAAACCCGGCATCCCGGCACTTCTCGAACAACAACGCCTTCCCGCCGCCCGGCGACTTCATCTCCCGGTCGGCCACCTCGGTGATCTCCAGGATCGGATCCACCTCCACCGGGATGCGCTTCAGTTCCCCCGCCGCCTCCAGCTTCTGCACAAACATCCGCAACGATTCGTAAGCCATGGCGCGAGTCATAGCATAAGCTCACCAGCTTGTCAGTTCCCCGACGTGCGGGGTACAGGCTCGGCGAAATTGGAACAAGTGACCCGTTTGTCCGCCTCTGCTGAGCCGGGAACGGTGCCGTTGGAGCAGGGCGGCTTCGGTAGGGCGCGGTGCCCCCACCGCGCCGCGGAAGAGATTGGTCGCTGCCGGTCCTTGTGGGAGCGGTTTGAAACCGCGACCGGTCGGGGTTGAAGCCGAGTCTGACGAGACGCGGGCCGCCGCAAAC
>OMJI01000206.1 GCA_900299315.1 Verrucomicrobiota bacterium
CGTCTTCGGCTACAACGGCCAGCTCCCGCAAATCATGCGACAGGCCGGCATCACGCGGTTCCTCACACAGAAACTTTCCTGGAACCGCTTCAACAAGCCTCACCACCACACGTTCACGTGGCGCGGCATCGACGGCAGCGAAGTGCTCACGCATTTCCCGCCGGCCGACACCTACAACGGCGATTGTTCCCTCCGCGAACTGCTCGCCAACGTAAAGAACTACAAAGACCACGACCGCAGCCGGGAATGTTACTACCTCTTCGGCTGGGGCGACGGCGGCGGCGGCCCGACGAAAGGCATGCTCGAAGTCCTCCGCCGCGCCGCCAACGTGCAGGGTTTGCCGCGCACGACGCAACGCACCGCGGCGGAGTTCTTCGACCGGCTCGAACGCGACACGACCGACCTGCCGGTGCTGTGGGGCGAGTTGTACTTCGAATACCACCGCGGCACCTACACGTCCCAAGCCGCCGTGAAACGCAACAACCGCCGCGCCGAGCAACTGCTCCACGACATCGAGTTCCTCTCTGTAGCCGCGCTTGCCAAGCGCGGCCACAGTTACCCTGCAGACGAAATCAACGCGCTTTGGCGCGTGCTTTTGCTCAACCAATTCCACGACATCCTCCCCGGCAGCAGCATCGGCCAAGTGTACGAAGATTCCGCCCGGCAATTCGCCGACCTGTTTGCGAAAGGCGAGAAACTCCTGCCGACCGGCTCGCAACTCGTGAACACCACCGGCTTCGAGCGCGCCGAGGTGGTCGAACAGGCCGGCAAGCTGCAATTCGTCCGCGCCTCGTCGTTCGGCCCGGCAGCCGCGGCGCCAGCCGGAGATGCCGTACAGTTCACCCAGCAAGGCGACCGGCTCACGCTGGCGAACGGCCAGTTGCAGGCGACGTTCACGACCGGCGGCCGGCTCGTCAGCCTGACGTGCGCGGGCCGGGAAGCCATCGCGGGCGAGGCCAATGTGCCGGAGTTGTACGACGATTGGCCGACGAATTTCGACGCGTGGGACGTGGACCCGTTCCATCTCGAAACCCGGCAAGCTTGCGCCCCGGCCATACGCTGGGAGTTGGTGCGTCGCGAACCGTTGCGCGCGGAACTGAAATTTGAATTCACGATCGGCCAAGCCAGCCGATTGACGCAAGTGGTGCGGCTCGACGCCGGCGCGCGGCGGCTTGAGTTCCGTTGCGAGGCCGACTGGCAGGAATCGCACAAGATGCTCAAGCTCGCGTTCCCGGTGCAGGTCAGCGCCATGAACGCGACCTACGAGATGCAATTCGGCCACGTCGAGCGCCCGACGCATTACAACACGCCGTACGACCTCGCCCGGTACGAGGTGCCGTTCCATAAATGGTTCGACCTCGGCGAACACGGCTTCGGCGTCGCGCTGCTCAACGACTGCAAGTACGGCGGCAGCACGTTCGACAACGTGATGCGCCTGAGCCTGCTGCGCTCACCCGATTCGCCCGACCCGAAATGCGACCGCGGCCGGCACGAGTTCGCCTTCGCGCTGTTCCCGCACGCCGGCAACTGGCGCGACGCCGGTGTGGTGGCCGAAGCCTACCGGTTCAACCACCCGCTCCGTCCCGGCAACCTGACCGGCTCCTTCGCAACCGTGAACACGCCGAACCTCGTCATTGACACGATCAAACGCGCCGAGGACAGCGCCGCGCTTATCGTCCGCCTCTACGAATGTCACGGCGCCCGCGGCACCGCCCGGCTCCAGCTCGCGTCCGGCTTCACGAAAGCCTGCCGCTGCAACGTGCTGGAAGATGACGGCGAACAGTTGGTGGTGACCGGTAACACCGTGGAGTTCGCCTACCGGCCTCACGAGCTCATTTCGTTGAAGCTGTCGCGCTAGGCGATTGGCCCGGCGTGGTTGACGGGGGATGTTCGGCGGCACCGATGACATCCATGTAAATTATCTATTATCCGGCCGCGTGGTGCCGCGTTACGGTGCGCGCCATGAAAACGAACCAACTCGCACCGCAGATCGTTCTGACACCGGCCGAGCTGTCGCGGGCCGACCGCAATCAACCGGCCATCATGCCGCTCGGCAGCGCGCTAGCCACGGCCAGCGTCGAGTGGCACGCACCTGTCTATTGGGTGGCCGACCGCAACCCCGCCGCCGTTCTCGGCGCGTTGCTCGAACAATTCCACGGCATCTTCCACTCGCCGGCCGGGCTGCTCTGCATCCAACTCGGCGATGCGCGCGATTTCTTCCTGCTGCCCAAGCCATCTGAGACATGGGAGCCGGAACATTTCCAATGGCTCATGGCCCGCGTGCTGCAGATGTACCTGGCCGGCCAGTCCGACGGCGCGATCGTGGCTGAAATCAACCGCCACGCCGGCAACCTCAGTGATGAGGTGGCTGCTTGAGCGAGTCGATCGCGAGCGTGTACCGGCCCGACTGCGCGTGCCTCGACGACGTCACCGCGGTGCGCCACGAACCGGCGTACTGGGTCTGCCGGCGGCCGCCGGTGGAAGTCCTCGGCGCATTGCTCATCGAATTTACCGGCGTGTATCTCGATCACAAAAACGTCGCGCAAGTCGAGTTACCGGGCCGTCGCACCAACCACAAATTACCGGCCAGCGTGCAGAGTTGGCCGCCGCGGCAACTGGACGCGCTCCTCGCCGTCATCCTCCAAATGGAACTCGACGGCAGGTCACCGGCCTTCATTGAGGCCGCGATCAACGAACTAACCAACCCCGAACCACTCAGAGAAGCAGCATGAACAAACCACAAATCACTCTCATCCCCGGCGACGGCATCGGACCTGAAGTCATCGCCTCCACCCGGCAGCTCATCGACGCGACCGGCGTCGGCATCGAATGGATCGAAGCGCACGCCGGCGCGTCCGTCTTCAAACAAGGCATCGCCTCCGGCGTGCCGAAAGACACCATCGAAGCGATCAGCAAGACGCGCGTTGCGTTGAAAGGCCCGCTGGAAACGCCGGTCGGCTTCGGCGAGAAAAGCGCCAACGTCACGCTCCGCAAACTTTTCGAGACCTTCGGCAACATCCGCCCGGTCCGCGAACTGCCCGGCGTGAAAACGCCGTTCAGCGGTCGCGGCGTGGACCTGATTGTCGTCCGCGAAAACGTCGAGGACCTCTACGCCGGCATCGAGCACATGCAGACGCCGACCGTCGCGCAATGCCTCAAACTCATCTCCGCAAAAGGCTGCGAGAAAATTGTCCGGCTCGGGTTCGAGGTCGCGCGTGCGGAGGGCCGCAAATCCGTCCACTGCGCGACGAAGGCCAACATCATGAAACTCACCGAAGGTTTGCTCAAACGCACCTTCGAGCGGATCGCGCCTGAGTACCCGGACATCCAATCGTCGCACATCATCATTGATAATTGCGCACACCAACTCGTGAAGAAGCCGGAGCAGTTCGAGGTCATCGTCACCACCAACATGAACGGCGACATCATCAGCGACCTCAGCTCCGCGCTCATCGGCGGACTCGGTTTCGCGCCGTCGGCCAACATCGGCAACGACATCGCGATCTTCGAGGCCGTCCACGGCAGCGCGCCGAAGTACGCCGGCAAGGATTGCATCAACCCGACCGCGATGATCCTCAGCGGCGTGATGATGCTCCGGTATCTCGAATACTTCGACGCCGCCGCGCTCATCGAAAACGCCGTGTTCGCCACGCTCGAAGAAGGCAAGGCCATGACCCGCGACGTCGTCGGTGACAAAGCTGCGGTCGGCACGAAAGCGTTCACCGCCGCCGTGCTCGCTAACTTCGGCAAGAAACCGACCGGCCAAGTCGCGCGCTCTTACCGGCCACTCAAAGTGCCACGTGTTGCCAGCGCCCCGGTTACACCAAAACAACGCGGCATTATCGGCGTGGACGTGTTCACGGAGTCCACGCTCAGCGCCGCCGAAGTCGGCAAGAAGATGGAAACCGCTGCGGCCGGCACGAGTTTCAAACTGAAGATGATCTCCAACCGGGGTACGAAGGTCTACCTGCCGACCGGCGCCGAGACCGATTGCGTCGATCACTGGCGTTGCCGGTTCCTGATGCAGCCCGGCGACGAAGCGCAATGCACCGCGCAAGTCACGCAACTGCTCCGGCAAGTCGAACAAGC
>OMJI01000207.1 GCA_900299315.1 Verrucomicrobiota bacterium
CATCGAAATCACCAGCCACCAACAAAATGTGTCACCCATTTAACAAACTTTTTCGTACTCATAAATTCAGGTCGCTACACGGGTAGAGGTGCGGCGAACCGTCGCGCGGCCGGTCGCTGGCGAAAATGATCCGACCGTTCGTCGCGTAGGTCGGGCTGACGTTGTTGTAGTTGGTGGGTTGGTTGGACACCGGCGTGATGAGGGGCGCGATCCAGTTGGTGACCTCGTACAACTGCCAGACCGTTCCAGTCGTCATGCTGAAGATCGCCTTCGCGCCGCTCCAGTGCACACTCGGCTCGCGCACAGCGACATTGGTGTAACCGGCCAGTTGCGTCAGGTTGGTCAACGCGCCGTTGGAATACCGGATCCACAATCCACCGCCGGGCGGCGCGTGCCCCGGGTCGCCAAGATGATTCGCGAATGGCGAGACGACGCTGCAGAAACTGGACGTGACTTCCCGGGAATTGATTTCAGTGGGGATGGGTACTTGCGTGACAAAGAGGACGGCATTCGTCGCCGCAAACGCCGGTAGCGTCCAGATCGCGACCCATCTCGTCAGCCACCGCAAGGAACGAACGTGGTTCCGTTGCATGGAACGCGAGTATACCGGGAAGCCCTGTAAACTCAAGCCTTCCGGTAGGTCGTCTCGCGCAGATAAATTGGCTCCAGCTTATCGACGCCTTCACCCCGGCTAGCCAGCCAGCCGAGGGCGGCGGCGCTGGGGGTGAGCGGCTTTTCGCAGACCGTGGCGAAGCCGCCGAAGTTTAACCGGATGTCGGCGGCAAACTTTTCGATTTCCGGGCTGACGAACCAGATTGGGTTGTGGATTTCGTCGGCGATTTGCTCAAGCGTGGCGATGCGGATGTCGGTCTGGCGTTGGCCGGTGGAGTTGTAGAGGGCGTAATAAACTTCGTCCCGTCGGGCGTCGCAGAGCACGCACATCTGCGGACAATCGCGCGGGATGTGGCGCGCCGCGGTGATCGCGAGGGCGTCGAAGCTGTTGATGCCTTTGATGGGTTTGCCGCCCGGTAAGGCCAAGCCTTTCGCGGCGGCGATGCCGGCGCGGATGCCGGTAAAGCTGCCGGGGCCGAGCCCGACGGCGAATTGATCGACTTGCGCCAAATCGACATTGAGTTCCCGGAGCGTGCGAAAAAGCTCGTCTCGCCCGAACGTGCGTTCGGCGAGCGGCCGGTCGTCTTGGAGGACGGCGATGCTGCCGGTGGCGGTGGAGGTGTCGAGGGCGAGAGTGATCATGTGACGGTGATCTCCCGCGTCGTTTCGCCGGTGACTTTGAGTTGGACGTGCTTGGAGTGCGACGGGAGGAGGCCGGGGATGCGCTCGGCCCATTCGATGAGGGTGAGGCCGTCGCTGTTCAGGTAGTCCTCGATGCCGATGGCGAGCGCTTGGTCGGGGGTGTCGAGCCGGTAGAGGTCGATGTGGTAGACGGGACCGGGATATTCGTGGATGAGCGTGAACGTCGGGCTGGTCGCCGCGCCGCAGATGCCTTTCACGAATGTGGTCTTCCCGGCGCCGAGGTCGCCGGAGAGCGCAATCACCGAGCCTTTCGGCAGGCTTGCGGCAAACTGTTTGGCGAAGGCCATGGTCTCAGCGGGCGAGGAAGTGATCGTAACCATGGGCGTGGAGCGGTTGGCCGTCGAGCAGGATGACCGGCAGTTTGATGACGCGGCCGATTTCGTGGAATTTCTTGCGCAGCTTGCCGGCATGGCGCGGCGCAACGGTGAAGAGGAGTTCGAAGTCTTCACCGTCGGTGAGTGCGCCCGGTAATTTGCCCGGTATCTTGCTGGAGAAAATCTCAAAGCCGACTTGGCTGGCTTCCACGAGCCGCTGGAGGTCGCTGGCGAGGCCGTCGCTGATGTCCATCATCGCGTGGGCGTGGGGGGCGACTTGCCGGGCTTCGCGGATGCGCGGGGTGAAGGTGAGGTGTTTGCCGGACTGAAATGAGCCGCCGAGTTTACCGGTGACGAAGACGATGTCGCCGGGCTTGGCGCCCGACCGGAGCACGGGCCGGTCGACTTGGCCAACAAGGGTGACGACGATGAATTCTGCGCCGCGGACGTGGGCGGTGTCGCCGCCGACGATCTTGCAGCCGAACTTGCCGGCGACGGCGCGCATGCCCCGGTAAAGTTCGGTGACGTAGCGGACGGGCGTGCGTTTGCGGAGACCGAGGCTGACGACGGCGTAAAGTGGCTCGCCGGCCATCGCGGCGATATCGCTGAGATTGCGGGCCATGGCTTTCCAGCCGACCCGGTAGGGCGGGGTGGCCGGTAAGTAATGGATGCCTTCGATGACCGGGTCGCACGTGAGGAGCATTCCGCCGGGCAACACGGCGCAATCATCCCCGGCGTGCGGGATGTGCTTGGCGAGTTGCCGGATGAGGCCGAATTCGCCGATGTCGCCAATCGTCTTCATGCGTGGTGCCGGAGATAGAATAGCATGAGGATGTTGGCGGTGTTGAACAGGGAATGCAGGGTGATCGAGGCCAGCAGCGAGCCGCTGCGTTCGTAAACCAGACCGAGCGCGAGGCCGAGCAGGAACAGCGGCGCCGTCGACGGCAGGTGGAGGTGAATCGCGGCAAACACCAGTGAGACGGTGGCGAGTGCGACCGGCATTCCCCATTTCGCCTTCAGGACCGGGTAGAGGAAGCCGCGGAAGAAAACTTCTTCAAATACCGGCGCGACGACAATCGCCAACCCGGCCACGAGAATGAGGATGTCCGGGGATTCCGTGGTGAGGAAAAGGTCCGCGACCGGCTGCGGCGTGAGTTCGATCCGCAATGCCTGATAACAAAGCTGCGTGATGCCCATCGCCACCACGACCGGCGGTAGGACAGCCAGATAGCCGATCAACCCCGTCAGCGGCGCGGACGCTGTGAAACCAAATGCCTCGCGCAACGTGATGCCGCGTCGGCGGAGGTAGAGCGCCAGCGCCGCCAGCAACACAAGGTTCAGCGCCAGATTTCCGAACAGTGCCAGCGCCCAGGTTTCCTCGCCATCGGTGTGCGCGAAGTTGAGAATGACTTGCAGCAGGAGTTGGCCGATGACCAGCAAGGAGACGGCGACGACGACCTCGACGCGCCCCCATGGCTTGGCGCCGACACGGTCCGAGATGATGGGGCGGCGGGTGAGGAGCAGGACATCGCACAGGAGCCCCAACAGAAACAGCCCACCAGCCACGACTTGCAACCGGGGATGATGGCGGATGATGTCGAGGTCCGACTGGCGCGCGAGTTCGGTAGCGTTGGCGATGATGGGGGACAAATCGAACATTGTGAGGGCGTGATTGTCCAAGTTGCCGGTGACTTGTCAACCACGGCGTGAGCCGCTAGTATGCGCCGTCCGAAACCAACTTGTGCGGGAGAACGATAAAATGAAAGTTTTTGTGGCAGCAGCGAGCGTCTTGGTAGCCGGCAGTGTCTGGGCCGCGCCGAAAATTGAATTCGACAATACGGTTTACGATTTTGGCAAGACCTCAAACGTCTCCACTATTACCGGTACCTTCACTTTCCACAACGCCGGTGATGCCGAGCTGCAAGTGCGCAAGCCGGCACCGTCCTGCGGTTGCACCGTGGCGGGCGTGAAGCCGGAAGTCCTCAAGCCCGGTGAGAAGGGCGAGCTTGTCTTCACCGTCAACGTCGGTCACTCGACCGGCGTCATCCAGAAAGGCATCACGGTCCCGAGCAACGATCCAGCCACGCCGAGCGTCGCACTCACCATTCGCGCTGACATTTCGCAAATCTATTCGGTGAACCCGCAGACCATCGTCGTCGGCGACATCACGCAGGGCGTCATCACCAACTTCACCGTCCAGATCAAGCGCACGGACGGCCAGTCGCTCGGTCTCGACCACGTCGTGAGCACCAGCCCGCAAGTCAGGGCGAATATCGAGGCCGGTGCCTCACCGCAGGAAGCCAATATCAAGGTTGCTGTTGAAGGCGAAGGCGCACCGCGGCGGATCAATGAACGCATCCAATTGTTCGCGGCAGGTGCCGGTACGCCGTTCCATGAAGTCATCGTCGTCGGCCGGCTCGTGGGTGACGTCTCCGTCGTGCCGGAACGTCTCGTCTGGGGAGTGGGCAACTACGAACGCATGCCGGCGTCCCGGCTCGAAGCGATGTTGACCCGCACCGTCCGCATCTCAGCCACCAAGCCGGATATGCCGGTTGAGATCACAAACCCGGAGACCACCTTGGCTGACATGAAGCTCGAACTGAGCGTTGTCGAAAGTGGCCGGGTTTACATGGTCGTCGCTAAGCTGCCGGAAGCGCCGAAGCAAAGCACCCAAGGCACTATCAAACTTCACACCAACCTGCCCAGCCAGCCGGTCGTTGAGGTGCCGTTCAACATCAACGTCTTCAAGAACTGACCGGTCGAGCGTTATGCGGCGGCTGCTGCTCCACGCATTGCTGATTATCGTGGCGTGTCTTTTACTCGGCGCGGTCGTCAACGCCGTGCGGTTCGACAAAGACCGAGCCGGTAAGCCGCGTCGGCTCTCGTGGGTGACGCCACCGGCAGCGAAGTTCTCGGCGACCGACATCGTGGCCTTGGAAGAGGCCGAGCGGTTGTGGAACGAGGGCGGCGCATTCTTCCTCGACGCCCGCGCCCCGGCAGATTTTGCGGCCGGGCACATTGCCCAAGCCCACAGCTTGCCGGTGGAAGACTTCACCAGCCGGTACGGTGAAGTGGCCGGGCTGCTCACGCCTGCCAGTGTGATCATCGTGTATTGCGACGGCGAGCAATGTGACCTCAGCCACCAATTGATGGGTCGATTGCGGGAACTTGGCCACCAGCACGTCCGGGTGCTCTTGAACGGTTGGACGGTCTGGAAGACGGCCGGACTTCCCACGGAGACGGGAGCGAAGACGCCGTGAGACTGCTCAACTTCCTTTTGCGGCTCGTCGTCGGCGGCGTCTTCGTCTTCGCGGCAGTCATCAAGATCTTCGACCCGCTCGCGTTTGCGGCGGACATCGGCAACTACCGGCTCATGCCTCGCGAGCTGCTTCATCCCGTGGCGATTCTCCTGCCGTGGGTGGAACTGGGTGCCGGGCTGCTGCTGGTGCTGGGATTCTGGCGGCGCGCCAGCGCGCTCATTATCACGGTGTTGTGCGTCGTATTCCTCGTTGCGATTGGTCAGGCGCTGGCGCGTGGGTTGGATATTCATTGCGGCTGCTTCGGGACGGTTGCCGCCGGTCGGGTTGGTTTGCGCAATTTGCTCATCGACGGCGCGCTTCTTGTCATGGCCGGTTGGTTGACGTGGAAACAGAAAGAGTGATCCCATGAAAAAACAAATCGTCACCACCCCGGCCGCGCCCAAGGCCGTCGGCCCCTACTCACAGGCCGTCTGGACCAGCGATCTCTTGTTCTGCGCCGGCCAGATTCCGCTGGAGCCTGCGACCGGGAACATGGTGCCGGGCGGCATTGCCGAGCAGACAACGCGCGTGCTGGACAACATCTCCGGCTTGCTCCAATCGCAGGGACTCACGCTGGCCAATGTTGTGAAGACGACCGTCTTCCTCAGTGACATGAACAATTTCGCCGCGATGAACGAAGTCTATGCCCGGTATTTCCCTTGCGATTTCCCGGCCCGTTCCACCGTGCAGGTCGCGCGGCTTCCCAAGGACGCTCTCGTCGAGATCGAAGTTGTCGCGACCCAGTAGCGCGATGCTTGCCCCGGTGCTGCCGGCTGTGATACGGTGCGCGCCAATCTATGAGGCTCGTGGGGATTATTCTGCTGCTGCTTGCGGCGATGACGTGTGCGCTGCGGGCGGAGGACGAGCGCGGCGAACCCGCGCAGATTGACGCGCAGAAACTCTCTTTCTCCGAGGAAAACGGCACGCGCTGGGCCGTCGGCGAGGGCAACGTCGTCATCCAATACAAGGGCGCGGTGTTGCGGGCTGACCGGGCCAAGTACAACGCGGCGACTAAGGATGCGTGGGCGGAAGGACACGTGCGCCTCAATCGCGACGGGCAGGAATGGGTCGCCAACGCGCTGCAATACAACTTCGAGACGCGCGCGTTGAAGACAGACGAGGTGGCCGGGTTTGCCGACCCGGTGATCGTGCACGGCTTCGAGTTGGAGCAGACGAGCAGCAACACCTACGCGCTGGCCAAGGCGACGGCGACGACGTGCGATTACGAGCATCCGCATTACCGGCTGGAAGCGACCCGGGCGGTCGTCCACCCCGGGCAGAAAGTGGTGCTCTACAACGTCACGCTGCGTTTCGGCGATGTACCGGTGTTCTGGTTCCCGGTCGTCTTGTGGTCGCTCGACCGCGACATGCCACCGTTCACGCTCTCGGTGGGGCAGACCTCCCGGTGGGGCGCGTTCCTGCTGACGAGCGCGACATTCCCGCTGACATCGCAAGTGGACCTGACGGTCCATGCGGATGAGCGGACTCGGCGTGGCCCGGCCGGTGGGGCGGATATCAGCTACCGGATGGGCGCGACGGGACGTGGCGTGTTGCGGGGGTATTACTCCGACGACAGCCATCCGTACGACAAGATTGACCGGCTGGAGAACAAGGATCTGAGTTCCAATCGCTACCGGGTGCAACTGCAACACTGGCAGGATTTCAACACGCCGTGGCGCGGCGAGGTGGCCGGGGGCGACCTTGAGTTGAAGGTGGACATCAACAAGCAGAGCGACACGGACGTGATCGATGATTTCTTCGTGAGCGAGTTCCGCCGGGAACGCGAGCCGCAGTCCATCGTGGATCTGACGAAGCGCGGGGAGAACTACAGCGTCTCGGTGCTGACGCGACCGCAGTTGAACGATTTTTTTGCCGAGGTGGAGCGGCTGCCGGAGGCGACTTGGGCGGTGAACCGGACGCGGATTGGCGAGACGCCGGTTTTTTACGAGGCGCTGACGAAGGCCGGGTATCTCAATAACGAGCCCGGCACGACGGCGGACCCGGTGTTTACCGGGCACGCCTTCCGCGCGTTCACGTTCCAACAAGTGCTCGTGCCGGCGCGGTGGTTCGGCTGGTTGTCGGTAGTGCCGCGGGCCGGGATGGGAGGCACTTACTACTCGGATTCTCGTGGCGGCAGCAATGAAGTCAGCCGGGCACTGCATAACCTCGGCGTGGATACGTCGTTCAAGATGTCGCGGACGTGGCCGGATGTGCAGAATCGGTGGTTGGGGATCGACGGACTGCGCCACATCATCCAACCGTTTGCGAATTATCATTGGATGCCGCCGTCGGACAACCGGACGAACGAGTTGTTCCAGTTCGACACCGAACGGTTTGTGACGTTGCGCGGCGGCGATTCGTTGTCGCTGACGCGGTACTTGCCGGTGGAGATCCCTTCGCGGACGACCATCGACTCGATTGATCGCGAACATTTCGTGCGGATGGGACTGCGCCAGACGTTGCAGACGCGGCGCGACGGCGCGGCGTGGGACTTGGCGGAGTTGGAGGGCTGGACGGATTACCGGGTGGAGCGGCAGGACGGGCAGAATGAGTTCTCGGATATTTTCGGGACGCTGCGGTTGCGGCCGACCCGGTGGCTGTCGCTGGATTCGTTTGCCCGGTACGACAAGGAAGGTGGCGTGATCCGGGAGTGCAATAACTCGGTGCGGGTTTCGCGCGACGACCAGTGGGCGGTCGGCGTCGGGACCCGGTACTTGCGCAACGACAGCAATCTCGTGACGGTGGACGCGACGTGGCGGCTCGCGCGCAAGTGGGTGGTGCAGACGTATCAGCGCGTGGACATGGAAGACGGCCAGTGGGAGTCGCAGGACTACCTTTTGCGGCAAGAGACGCACGACTGGTTGATCAGCTACGGTTTTCGCATGCAGAGTCAGCGGGTGAAGAAGGACGACTACACCTTCTACGTCTCGGTGACGTTGAAGGCGTTTCCGAATGTTATCCTGAACTTCAATTAACAAGGAATCATGGTCAAAATCACGATCGTTGGGACGGGTTACGTTGGTTTAGTTACCGGGGCGTGCTTTGCCGAGGTGGGGCATCAGGTCATCTGCGTGGACAACGACCAGAAGAAGGTCGCGATGCTGCAGGCCGGGGGGATTCCGATTTACGAGCCGGGCTTGGAAGAGATGGTGAAGAAGAACGTCGCGGCCGGTCGGCTGCGGTTCACTTCGTCCACACCGGAAGGCGTGCAGAACTCCGAGGTCATCTTCATCGCCGTGCCCACGCCACCGCAGCCGGACGGTTCGACGGATTTGAGCTTCGTTGAGAAAGTCGCTCGCGAGGTGGCCGGGGCGATGACGGAATACAAGATCGTCGTCGATAAATCCACGGTGCCGGTCAAGACGGGCGAGAAAGTGGCCGAGACCATCAAGCGGTACAACAAACACAACGTCGAGTTCGACGTCGCGAGCAATCCGGAGTTTCTGCGTGAAGGTTGCGCGGTGGACGACTTAATGCATCCCGACCGGGTCGTGGTGGGCGTGTCGAGTGAGCGGGCGGTGGCCAAGCTCAAGGCGATTTACGAGCCGTTCAAGGCGCCGATCATCGTGACCGACATCAACTCATCCGAGTTGATCAAGCATGCTTGCAACTCGTTCCTCGCGCTGAAAATTTCTTACGCCAACCTCATCGCCACGATCTGCGAGGCCTCGGGCGCCAACGTGCAGGACGTCGTCCACGGCATGGGTTTGGACAAACGGATTGGCCGGGCGTTTCTCAACGCCGGGCTGGGCTACGGCGGGTCGTGCTTCCCGAAAGATGTCAGCGCGTTCATTCACATTGCCGACCAGTTGGGCGTCGATTTTGGTCTGATGAAAGAAGTCGCGCGCATCAACACGAGCCAGATCCAGCGGTTCCTCAAGAAAGTCCGCGACACGTTGTGGATCGTTAAAGACAAACAGATCGGCGTGCTCGGCCTCGCGTTCAAACCGAACACCGACGATATGCGTCTCGCGCCATCGCTCGACGTCATCCGGCCGCTGCTCAAGGAAGGGGCGAAGATTCGCGCCTACGATCCCAAGGCGATGGAGAAAGCCCGGGAATACCTCCCAGACATCGAGTACGCCGCCGACCCCTACGCCGCCGCGGCCGGGGCGGATGCGTTGCTGGTCTGCACCGAGTGGGACGAATTCAAGACGCTCGACCTCGCCAAGCTCAAGTCCGTTATGGGACACCCGACAGTCCTCGACGGGCGAAATATTTTTGACCCGAAGCGAATGAAGGAACTCGGGTTTACGTACAAGAGCATCGGCCGATGACGGAGTTTCTGATTACCGGTGGTGCGGGATTCATCGGCTCGAACGTGGCCGAGCATCTCGTCCGGCAGGGTAGGGCGGTTCGCGTCTTCGACAACTTCCTGACCGGCAAGCACGCCAATGTCCCCGCCGGCGTCGAACTCGTTGAAGGTGACTTGCGGAATCTCGATCAGGTCCGTCGTGCCGTTGGCGGCGTGAAGTACGTCCTGCACATCGGCGCGTTGCCGAGCGTGCCCCGGTCGGTCGCCGACCCGGTCCTGTCCCACGACATCAACGTGACCGGCACATTAAACGTCTTGGTAGCCGCCCGGGATGCGAAGTGCGAGCGCGTGGTGTTCAGCTCGTCGTCGAGCGTTTACGGCAACACACCGACACTGCCCAAGCGCGAAGACATGCCGGCTTCACCGCTTTCGCCGTATGCGGTGCACAAGATTACCGGGGAGTACTACGGCCGGGTGTTCTGGCAGCTTTACGGGTTGCCGACGGTTTCCCTCCGGTACTTCAACGTGTTTGGTCCCCGGCAAGACCCGCAATCGCAGTACGCCGCCGTCATTCCGCGCTTCATCACCAGCATCCTTGCTGACAAGTCGCCGGTGATTTACGGCGACGGGAAGCAAACGCGCGACTTCTCCCACGTCGAGA
>OMJI01000208.1 GCA_900299315.1 Verrucomicrobiota bacterium
ATCACGCGGCAGCGTGGTAGAGTCGAGCCGCCGGCTCGACCGTGGGGGTTGACGTGTTCACTTCCCGGTCGCTACCATTCCCGCGCATGCCGCTCCCCAAGCGTAAATCCCTCCCGCACGAACCGCCGTTGTGGGTACGCCGCGATGAAGCAGTGTTCTTCCTCACCGTCTGTTGTCAGGCACGCGGAACCAATCAGCTTTGTCTGCCGGGTGTCAGCGCGGCACTATTGGAAGCGGCCCGGTTCCGGCATCAACGCGGCGATTGGTGGCTGGATTTGATTCTACTGATGCCGGACCATGTCAATTTGTTGGCGAGTTTCCCGTCTGCCAAAGCGATGCCGGTGGTCATCAAGGAATGGAAGGCGTACACGGCGAAGGCGGCGGCCGTAGTCTGGCAACGTGGCTTCTTCGACCACCGGCTGCGGCGCGAGGAGAGCTTGCGGGAGAAGGTGGATTACATCCTGCAGAATCCGGTGCGGCAAGGTTTGGTGGCACGGGCGGAGGATTGGCCGCACGTGTGGATGGCACCGCAAACGTAACGACGTCGGACGCCCCGGCGGGTCGTCCCTACCAACGACAGCCGAATTCGCGCCAGCGTGGTAGGGTCGAGCCGCCGGCTCGACCGAATCCCCGGCGCGCCCCACCGGCTTCTAATCAAACCCGAATGGCGCGGCGCGGCCTTCGGCGGGGACGTGGGGATTCCATTCGGCCTCGAAGACGGTGGGTGTCCCGGGCGAGAACGCCGCGCCGGTATCCAAGTCGTGGGCCACGCGGCGGGCGATGGCGCGCATGTCGTGGCCGAGCCAGTCCACGTGCGCGCCGGC
Organism: Verrucomicrobiota bacterium; assembly: GCA_900299315.1. Lineage (GTDB taxonomy): Bacteria > Verrucomicrobiota > Verrucomicrobiia > Palsa-1439 > Palsa-1439 > OMJI01. The sequence goes on from OMJI01000208.1 coordinate 825, forward strand.
GAGGTCGGGCGCGGCGACGTTCAGGTGGCGCAACACCATCACCGGCACGCGGCGGATCAAGCCGGCAACGGCACGCGGAGCTTGCGCGCACAACCGGCTTTGCCAGATGTCTTCGTCGAACATCACCGCTTCCCCGTCGAACCGACCGAGCTTGTCGAGGTAGTTCGCCCAATCCGCCCCGCCCGGGCGCGCGATCCGGCAATCCAAGCCAGCCTCCCGGATCAAGCGCTCGCCGGCGTGCGTCGCGCTGGTGAACGGGGCCGGGTCGGCGCGCGGGATGGTGACGGTGCGAATCCCGGCCTTCTTCCACGCGGCCAGGCATTGCTGGAGGCCGCGGTTCCAACTCAGAAAGTAGCGTTGCCCGGGCAGCAGCTGGCCCGGCATGTTGCCGAGGACGACCGGCCGCACGCCGGCCTCGCAGATCATCTGGAATGCCATGGTCGGTATCGGCGCGAGTCTGACCATGGATTCCGGCTCGTGCCCGAGGACCCGCTGCGCGAAGTCCGGGCTTTCATCCTCCCCTTGCCGGAAGAAAATCAGGTTGGCGACGAAGTTGTGGCGGCGGAGTTGTTGTTCCAGTTCGATGAAGAACTCCCGCCAATCACTGAACATCAAGAACCCCGGCAACCAGATTGGCACAGCCACGATGCCGCGGTGGACGACCGGCCGGCCGGTCTTCAGCGGCGCCAGCTCGGTGACCGAACTGCGCTTGCGCACCAGCAACCCTTCCCGTTCCAGTTGCCGATACACTTTGCCCACCGAAGGCAGCGTGACGCCGAAGAACGCCGACACTTCCCGCATCGAGTAGAACGGCTGTGCCCGCGCCCGGCGATTCCGGCTGGCAACGCCACGGAGGGCTTTCTCGAGGCCGCGCGATTTGTTCTCGGCGGGCGCAAAACCCTTGAAGGCCGGTAATTGCTCGGCCAGCGGCGGTAACGACCGTTGAATGGGCTTGCGCGCCATGCGATTGAGATTCTATCTGCCACAATTGTGTTGTGATTACCAGACGATGTGGCCGACGGTCTGGACTCTAAAAGTATTGCCCGGCATGCGAGCCGGCAATCAACTGCCCGCGGCCGTCCGTAGTCGCTGCAAGAGCGGTTCGAGGTCAGCACGGATCTGGCGCAGTTCTGGCAGCGACGTTTCATCCGGCTCGAAGCCCGGATAGCGACCCTCGAAATACGCCTCGGCGAGTGGTTCAACGACCGGCACAAATTCCTGCAGGGCGGAATCATACCCGGCGGCTTCCTGCAGCAGGGCTTCGACGTCGTGAATGCGCCGCAACGGCCAGCCGCGGCTGACCAAGTACGCTTTGAGCGTCTTCTCGAGCGCCTCAAGAAGTTTGGCCAGAACCGCCGCGTTCCCCAGATCATGCCGCAGCGCCAAGTCCACTATTTCGAGGTCCGCTGCCGCAAACTGCAACCACGCCCGGGGGTCGCGCTCGTCAGTTGGCGGCATAGAGTTCGACCCCTTCGCGGAGAATGGTCTGCAGGAAGGATTCGCCCCGCGCCAGGCGTTCCTGCAAGCGCTCCGGACTCATCGGGAGAATGGTGAAGGCATGCCGGCCGATCCACGGGCGCAGGCAGCGGCGGATCTTCGCGGATTCCCTGCGATTACTTGCCGCGCCCGGCTTGACCACCAGCAGATCCAGATCGCTGTCGGGCGGCCTGGCTTCCCCGCGCGCGTATGAGCCGAACAGGACGATCCGCTGCGGGACATAACCCGCCACGATCGCCTGCACCATGCCGGCCAATTCCTCAGGCAAACCGCTCATGCCACGATAATACACACCGGCACCGGCCCACGCAACCGCCGTCTGCAGGGCAGAGCATCTAATTACGTAACAATTCCTGTCATTCCGAGCTTGCGAGGAATCTCAAACTTCATTCCGGAAAGATTCCAGAGATTCCTCGCAAGCTCGGAATGACAATGAGACGGGGAAAATAGTGACTTCGCCAATGAACCGCGCAAATTTAGACGCGTCTGCCCTGCCGCCGTCTGCTTCGGGAAATCGACCTGGGCGCAGGCAAATTCGGTCGGGCATCCGTCAACTGGCTCGTCGTCCGGGATCTGCGCTCCAACGCCACCTGCTCGGCCAGCGGAGGTAACGACCGTTGAATGGGCTTGCGCGCCATGCGATTGAGATTCTATCTGCCACAATTGTGTTACCTTTGCCAGATTTTTCCGTGACAGCTGTAGCGACCTGAATTTATGAGTACGAAAAAGTTTGTTAAATGGGTGACACATTTTGTTGGTGGCTGGTGATTTCGATG
>OMJI01000209.1 GCA_900299315.1 Verrucomicrobiota bacterium
ACCGGCAAGCCGTACGGCCGAGATTTCCCCGCCATCACCATCGGCGACATGGTCGAGGCGCAGCGGCGGTTGGTGGATCACCTCGGCATCCGGCAGCTCCGTGCGGTCGTCGGCGGTTCGATGGGCGGTCACGTGGCGTTGACGTGGGCCACCCGGCTGCCCGACCGGGTTCGCGGTTGCATCGCGCTCGCCACGTCGCCCCGCTTGACGAGCCAGGCGCTGGCGTTCGACGTCGTCGGCCGCAACGCGATCCTGCGCGACCCGGATTTTCACGGCGGCCAGTACTACGATCAACAGACGAAGCCGGAGGTCGGCTTGGCGCTCGCGCGGATGATCGGCCACATCACCTATCTTTCCCGGGAAGCCATGCAGCAGAAGTTCGAGGCCAACCGGCTCCAGCCGCGCGACGTGCCGATCGCGTTTGAGAAGAAATTCTCCGTCGGCTCGTACCTCGGCTACCAAGGGCAGAAGTTCGTCGAGCGATTCGACGCGAACAGCTACGTGACGCTGACGATGGCGATGGACATGTTCGACCTCGGCGGCACCGCGGCGGACTTGGCGGCGACGCTGCGTCCCGCTAAATGCCGGTGGCTCGTGGTCAGTTTCACGAGTGACTGGTTGTTCCCGCCGGAACAATCGCAGGAAATCGTGCAGGCGCTCGTCACCAACGACCAGCCGGTCAGCTACTGCAACGTCACCAGCAACTGCGGCCACGACGCGTTTCTGTTGCCGGATGAGGTCGCCACCTATGGCGCGCTCATCGCCGATTTCCTCCACAACGTCGGCACCCCGGCAGGCCAAGCCGCGACCACGGTCACGCACGGGCCGAAGAGCATCTTCCACCAGCACCGCATCGACTACGATCACATCCTCGACCGGATCCCGCGCGGCGCGAGTGTGCTCGACCTCGGTTGCGGCCACGGCGGGCTGCTGGCTCAGTTGCGGGAACGCGAACACCGCCGGCTGATCGGCGTCGAACTCGACGAGCAAGCCATCGTCGCCTGCGTGCATCGCGGACTCGATGTCATCCAAGGCGACTTGAACCTCGGCTTGCGCGCGTTTCGCGACGGTCAGTTCGATTGCGTCGTGCTCTCGCTGACGTTGCAGGCCGTGCTCGACGTCGAGGGCTTGATGCAACACATGCTCCGCGTCGGCCGGCAAGCCATCGTCAGCTTCCCCAACTTCGGCTACCACAAAATCCGCCAGATGGTGGCCGACGAAGGCCGGTCGCCCAAGACGCCCGGCCTGCTCTCGCACGAATGGTGGAACACGCCGAACCGCCGTTTCTTCTCGATCCTCGACTTCGAGGATTTCTGCCGAGCGCGCGGCGTGAACATCCGCCAGCGCGTCTTCCTCGACACCGAGAACAACCGCGAAGTCTCGACCGACCCGAACCGGTTCGCCGACCTCGCCATCTTCGTGATGAGCCGGTAACGGCGGCGCCGCTCACGCAGACTATGCGCCGGGAGGCCTGTCAAGCCGCGGCCGGAGCCGGTGACGGCTCGCCACCGGAGAACCAGCGCCAGATCGCCTTGAAACCTTTCAGGATGCCGACGTCGCGGATGTCGCGAATCCCGTAGATCTGGCCGACTTCTTCCTCGTGCTTCCGGTAGCGCGGCGGCAGCGACAAGACGGCTTTCTCTTTCGCGCCATCGATGGTCATGATCGTCGGGTACACGAGCCCCCGGCCGATGGCGTATTGGCCGGCGGGTAAGGTGACGGTGCGTTTCGCGAAGACGAGCCACGGCCGGTATTCAAAGGTGAGCTTGCCGTCGTCGGTCTTGATGAGCTTGCCGTAGCTGCGGATCGGGGCCGACTCGACTTTGCGGGCGGTGAACATCCAGTTCGCATTCGGCGCGGGCTTGAAGCGTTTGCGGCGGCGCGTGAAGAAATCCCAACTGAACACCGATCCGAACACCATCACGCGGAACGACCAGCCGGCAATGAAGTAGGCGATGATGATGACCAACGCCGAGAGCAACGCGCCAAACCACGGGTTGATGAGATGCACCACGGTGAGCAGGCCGATCAGCGAGGTCCGCAGTCCTTTCAGCGCCGCATCCACCGGCCCAAACGGGCTGATCATGATGAGCACCGTGATCACGTGCCCGACCAGCCACACCACGAAAAACGCCGCCATCGCGAAGGGAATGGTGAGGATGTTCAGGAGCGGTGACAAGTCGATGGTCGCAAAGCCGAGGACGTTCAACCCGTGCGCCGTCAGCCCGGAATGCGAAAAGATTGAGGCCACCATCGGCGCAAAGGCTCCGGTAGCCACGAGACCGCTGATCTTGCTCTCGACCGTCTCGGCCGCATCCAGCGGCTTCTTCCAGCCGGTGGGGATCGCCGCCCCGGCCGCGTCCTTGAACGCCACCGCCCCGGCCAGCAATAACGCCGGGAACCAGAACAACGGATGTTGGTACCACGAGAGATCGTTCTTCTTGCTGTCCGGCGTGTGGAAATAATCCCACGCGCCGACCGCGCCCACACCGAGCAACGGCGAAATCGCCACGCCGGTAATTGTCGTCAGCGCCTTCGCGGCTTGCGCACCGCGCGACCGTTCGTCCGTCGCCGCCTCAACCCGGGCGGCAAACACCAACACTAGAAACAAAGCCAGCCATTTCATGCGGCGCATCCTACCAGACCCTCCCGGTTTTTGATAGTCTGCGCCTGTGACCGCCCGGCCCAACATCAAATCCCTGCTTCGCGACGAACTGTCCGCGCAACTCGCGGTGTGGAGTGAGCCTGCCTACCGGACCGACCAGATTCTCCAGTGGGTCTACGCCAAGCCGGTCGACTCATTTGACCAGATGTCGAACCTCCCGGCCTCGCTGCGCCAGAAGCTGGCGACGCACTTTGAGCTGAACGCCGTCCACGCTGTCCGCACCCGCAACGCGTCGGACACCACCGAGAAATTCCTCTTCCAACTCCACGACGGCTCGCTCATCGAGACCGTGCTCATCCCGGCCACCCCGGGCCTGACCACCCAGAGCGACCGGCACACGGTCTGTGTCTCGACGCAAGTCGGCTGCGCTTACGGCTGCAAGTTCTGTGCGTCCGGCCTCGAAGGCGTAAAGCGCAACCTCACCGCCGCGGAGATTGTGGACGAAGTGCTCCACGTCCAGAAGCTCAGCGGCGATAAGGTGAACAACATCGTCGTGATGGGCATGGGCGAACCGCTCGCCAACTACGACGAACTCATGCGCGCCCTCACCATCATCAACGCGCCGTGGGGACTCGGCATCGGCGCGCGCAAAATCACCGTCTCCACCGTCGGCCTCGTCCCGCGCATCCGGCAACTCGCCGACGAACCGATGCAACTCCGGTTGGCTGTCTCTTTGCACGGCGCCACCGATGCTGTCCGCGCGCAGATCATGCCGGTTAACAAGAAGTACCCGCTCAAGGAACTCCTCGCCGCCTGCGACTACTACGTCCACACCAAGAAACGCCTCATGACGTTCGAGTACATCCTGATCGCCGGCCTCAACGACACCGACGAACAAGCCGAGGCTCTTGGCAAACTGGCCGGTAAGCTCCGCGCCAAGGTGAATCTCATCCCCTACAACCCGGTCGAGGGCCTGCCGTGGCAACGCCCCGGCCCCGAAGTCTGCCGCCATTTCCAACACCTCGTCGAGCGCCACCACGTCACCACCACTCTCCGCACCGAAAAAGGCACCGACATCAACGCCGCCTGCGGGCAGTTGCGGTTGCAGCACGAGCGAAATCCGACACGCACTGTAGCCGAAGCGTAAGCTTCGGCCGTCAATCGAGAAACTCACGCCGAAGCTTACGCTTCGGCTACAGAGGCTCAACGCAGAGGGAGATGGTCCAATTCAAACCAGCGCTTGAAGTCGCGTACGCCGGCACGCTCGGGGTTCTGGCGGACGTACTCCCACTTTGATGCGTATGATTCGTCGGAGCGCAGAATGTGGTCGAAGAAACTCTTCTGCCAGAACGGCCCCGCCAGTCCGGTTTGCTTCACCTGCCGTCTCGCGGCGGCGCGCCATGCTCCGATAAAGCGCGACAAATCGTGTTCGTGCCTGTTCGGCGGGCTGCAAAACAGGTGGACGTGGTCCGGCATGAACACAACGCCGCCGACCCACCACTTGAGGCGGTCGCGCGATTGGGCGAGTTGATCGAGGGCCAGCCGCACCACCGGCTCCGTCGTGAAAAGAAGCCGGCGGTTATGAGTGCAGCACGTGACAAAATAAATGATGGTCACTTCCGTCGGCAGGGTGATCGGCAGCCTGTGAAGATGACGATGCTCGCTCATGGCCATTAATCTGTAGCCGAAGCGTAAGCTTCGGCAAAGCCATCATCGATGTGCTGCCGAAGCTTACGCTTCGGCTACAGGACGCCTGCAGGAACCTACTCCGCAAACAGAAACCGCAAGTCATCCAGCGTGAGGCTTTGGGCGAAGCGTTCTTCGCCGAGGATGTCTTCGGCGAGGGCGCGTTTTTGTTTTTGCAGGGCGCGGATTTTTTCCTCGATGCTGTCCTTGATGAGAAGCCGGTAGGCCATGACTTTGTTGACCTGGCCGATCCGGTGGGTGCGGTCGATGGCTTGGTTTTCCACGGCCGGGTTCCACCACGGGTCGAAGAGGACGACGTAGCTGGCGGCGGTGAGGTTGAGGCCGAACCCACCGGCCTTGAGCGAGATGAGGAACACCGCCGCGCCGTCGCGTTGCTGGAATTCCGCCACCAACTCGCCGCGGTTCTCCGTTTCGCCCGTGAGCCGGTAGTGCGGCCAGCCGCGTTTCTTGATCACCGGCTCCACCAGATCGAGCACCGACACGAATTGGCTGAACACGAGCACCTTGTGGCCTTCCTCGATCAACGGTTCGAGCACGTCGAGCAAGGCGCTCAACTTGGTGCTCTCGGCCTCGCGCTGCTTTGCGTCCACCAAGCCGGGATGACAGCAAATCTGCCGCAACCGCAGCAGCGAGGTGAGGAAATTGAACCGTTGCCGGTCGAACTCCTGCGTCGTCTTCACCCGCAACAACATCTGCTGCGCGGCCTTGAACTCGGCCCGGTAGAGCGTCAACTGCGCGCCTTCCATCTCGCAGAGCAAATCTTCCTCGGCGCGATCCGGCAGCTCCTGCGCGACCTGCTTCTTCGTCCGCCGCAACAGGAACGGACGGACCCGCGCCGCCAACCGCCGGCGCGCGAGCGGATCGTCGGCTTGGTCGAAGCGGCGCGCGAACTGGGTCCGGTTGCCCAGCACGCCCGGCATCGCAAAATTCATCAGGCTCCACAAATCCGTGAGCCGGTTCTCGATCGGCGTGCCCGTTAGCACAAGCCGGTAATCCGCCCGCAACTGCCCGGCCACCTTCGCGGTTTGCGAAGAGGGATTCTTGATGTACTGCCCCTCGTCGAGAATCACCGCCAGCCATTGGACTTTCAGCGCGGCATCGTTGGAGCGAAGCTGAGTGTAATTGATCACGCACAAGTCGGCGTCCGGCTCGATCCCGAACCGCACCTTCAGCCCAGGCGCGAACCGTGCCGCTTCCGCGCGCCAGTTATCCATCACCGACTTTGGGCAGACGACCAAGCTCGGACGCGGCGTGTTCTGTGACCGCAACCAAACCAACCACGTCAGCGTTTGGAGCGTTTTCCCCAAGCCCATGTCGTCAGCAAGGATTCCGCCGAACCGGTTGGCGGCGAGGTAGGCGAGGAAATGAAAACCATCCACCTGATAGTGCCGGAGCTCGCCGCTCACGCCGGTCGGCACGGGCGGCGCGACGCGCGTTTGCAGTTCCGTGGCCCGGCGGCGAATCTCCGCGACCTGCGTTGCCGGCAGGAAGCGCGCGGCGGCGGCATCGGCCAGTTGCAGCGCGTGGAGGCGTTGCGGCTCGGAACTAAAATCCTGCGCGCTCAAGCCGAGTTGCGCCAACTGCGCCTCGTCTTCCGGTGGGAGATCAAATTGCAGCCGCTGCCAGCCGCGTTTCTCCAGTCGCACCCAGCCGCCGCGCGCGTCGAGCAGCATTTTCAACTCGGCCGGCGTAAGCGTGGTGTCGGTCACGTTGAGCACGACTTTCAGGTCGAACCAGTCCACGCCCGCCGCCGCGCAATCCAACCGGAGCGACGCCCGCACCGGGCCGTCGCGCAACGAGAGCAGTTCGCCGTCGAGCTCGATGTTCACATCGGCCGGCAGCGACGCGAGCCAGGCGGCAAACACTTCCGGGAATTTCTTCGTGACCCGCAGTTGCCAGCCGTGGCCGAAGCTGTCCCAACTCATCTCCAGTGGCGCGAGCAGTGCCGGGGTCTGGTTGAGTCGCCGGCGGTCGAAAAGATAAATCCGGTCGTCCTGAATCAGTTCGGGGTCCGGCTTGTGCCGGTAATCCGGTTCCCAGCCACCCGGCGTGAAGATTTCGCGGCGCAAACCGGTCGCGTCGCCGGCCGTGACTTGCATGCGGAGGTATTCGCTTTTGCCGTTGGATTCGAGCCGGCAGCGGAGGAACAATTCCACCGGCACCCTCTGCGCCCGGGCGGCCAGCCGGGGCGGCAATTCCATATCGTGCTCCAGCAACCACTGCGCGCCGTGCGCGGTTTCGAGGGCAAACGCGGGGATCGCCAGTTCGCCGACCGGCGCTCCTTTGTCGAGCTGCGGCGGCGGACCGCGGAACACGGTCGTGGCGGTCACGTAAAGCGTCGGCACGCCGGGCAGCACGGCGATCAACTCCGGCACGGGTTGGCCCTGCGCGGTCACGAGGCGGAGCCGGTAGTTGTCATTCTCGGTCGGCGCAATTTCCAAGTCCCAGCGCAGTGTGTCGGGGGAGCGGACGAATGGCTGCCCGGCTTCGTTGACCACGCGGTCTTCCAGGCCCGGCATCAGCAGCCAGCCGCGCAGGAGTTGTTGGACCTCGGAATCGTTCAGGCTCAAGTCAGAGTAGCCACCGTACCGGGCGCGGAGCTTGATGGCGTGCCAGATCGGTTCAGCAGCCGGGACCACGACGATGCCGGTGATGTCGCCGTTGTAGCTGAGCTGGCGGATCTGGGTGCTCTTGAACGGGCGGAATTCCGTCTGCCCCGGCGCGCGCCACTGGATTTCGGCCTGCTGGCGCTTGAGGACGACGCGCAAGTCGCGTTCCTCGATCGCGGCCGGGACCGCCGGCGGCAATCGGAGCCGGGCTTCCCATTGCTCGATGAGCCGACGCCGCTCCCGTTCCGCGGCGAGCTGGGCGACACGTTCGTTATCGGCCAGCAACGCGAACGACGGTGGCACCGCCACGCCGCGCTTGCTCAACGCGTAGGCGAGCAGTTCCCAGAACTCGACGACGTTCGCGGCGCGCTTGGCGCTGAGATCGACGGTTTCCCAAGGCGAAAACCGGTGCCGGGGAGCGAAGCCCTTTAATTGATGCCAGTAAAGCAGGTCGCCAAGCCGGTGGGCCTCGAAAAGTTCCTGCACCTTGCGGGCGAGCTTCTGTTCCTCGGCGTGCAGCGGGCGGCTCAGCCGGGTGGCGAGGCGTTGTTCAAACCGGTCGGGCGGCAAATCGCGGGCTTGGCCGGTGCCGGTCCGCTGGAGCAGCGCGAAGATCGCGGCCATCCCGTGTTTGCAGTCTTGCCCGACCGGGCAGGTGCAGTCGGCAAACCAATGGCCATCATCGTAATAAAGCGAGACCTGATAATGTTCCCCGCCGCGCACCTCGGCGCCGTACTCGACGCCGGGGGTGATGCACCAGAGGTTCACGACGCGCCCGTCGCGAAAATAATCCTCGCCCCGCTTGCGCGTGGTGCGGTCCACAAGGTCCAACAGGACCCGCAACTCGCGCGCGTCTTGCGGCGGCGGCAATTCGCCTGTGCCGGAGGATGAAGCCATTCTGTAAGTTGTAGTGCAGCCTCTTGTCGGTGACAAGTGGCGCGTGTTAGTCTGGATCCATGTTAGCTGCCGCCGTCACCCAACTGATTCCCGTACTCCAGACCGCCATCGGGCCGACCATCCTGATTTCCGGTGTCGGCCTGCTTTTACTGACCATGACCAACCGGCTCGGGCGGGCGATTGACCGCTCCCGCGCGCTGGCCGGTACGCTGGCCAAAGCCACCGAGACTGACCGGCCCAAAATCGAGGGGCAGCTCAAGGTGCTCTGGCGCCGGGCGCGGTTGATCCGTCTGACCATCGCGCTGGCGGCAATGAGCGCGTTGTCGGCGGCGGTTTTGATCTTGGTGCTCTTCGTCACCGCGCTCGGGCAGATCGACAGCGCCGAGTTGATTGGCGCGTTGTTCTTCATCTGCCTCGGTTGCCTGATTGGCGCGCTCAGTTGCTTCATCCAGGATATCAATCTCTCGCTAGCCGCGCTGAAACTGGAGTTGGGCAACGCCATTATTGAGTAACCGTCAGTTGTAACTTTTGCCGGGTTGGTTCCGTCTCTTGGGTTGAAAGGGAGATAGAACCAACATGAAGACCAAAATATTGATCGTTGCCGCGGCACTCGCGGTTGCCAGCCTGCCGGCCCAGGCGGCGGAAGGCCGTTTCGCCGAACGGCTCGCGGAACTGGGCGTGACCGAACAGCAGAAGACCGATGCCAAGGCCATCTTGCGCCAGCATCAACCGACCGTCGAACCGCTCATCAAGCAGCTCGTCAGCGAGCGGCGCGCGTTGCGTGACAAGATTCGCGCGGAACAGGTAGACGAGTCCGGCATCCGCGCCCAATCAGCCAAGGTCGCAGTGGTAGAAGCCGACCTCGCGGTCCAGCGCGCCCACATCGCCCACGACTTGCGCGCGGTGTTGACGCCAGAGCAGATGAAGAAACTCCACGACATGCAGGTGGACGTGGATTCGCGAATCGACGATTTGCTTTCGCGGTTTGCCAAGCGGATTGCCGAGGACTAAAAGAGCCGTGATGGAGCCGACCGATGAACGCCTCATCCAATCCACCCTTGCCGGGGATGATGAGGCGTTCGCCGAGTTGGTGCGGCGGCATAAACGAAAAGTATTCGGGATTGCCGCCCGGTTCGCACGGCATGACCAGGAGCTCGACGATGTTTGCCAGGAGATTTTTATTCGGGCCTACCAGAACTTGGCCAAGTTTCGCGCCGAGGCGCCGTTTGAACATTGGCTGGCGCGCATTGCGGTTCATTGTTGTTACGACCTCCTGCGCCAGACGCGCCGTGAGAAGGACGCGGTGCCGCTGGACGGCGTGGAGATTGGCGCGGAGGACAATGTGGCTCCCGCTCGCGCCCGGGAGGTTCTGGACATGGCGCTGAGCCACCTCAACGCGGAGGAGCGGCTTGTCATCACTCTGCTCGAATTGGAAGAGCGCAGCATCCGCGAGATTGCCGGGTTGACCGGCTGGAGCGAGGGCAACGTGAAAGTCCGCGCCCACCGGGCCCGGCAGAAGTTGAAGGAAATTTTGGAGGCCAGTCATGAGCGATAATCTGGACAAGCTGTTCCAAGCCGCCCGGCAGGCGCCGGTCGACACAAGCCGGCAGGAGTTTGGTTTCGAAACCCGGTTGCTCGCCCGGTTGCGGGCGGAGACGCCGTGGTACGCGTTCGCGTGGCGGCTGGTGCCGGTCTTCGCGGCGTTGGTGCTGGCGCTCGGCGTGTGGCAGTACCTGACGCCGACGATGGAGAGTTTCGATGGCGCGTTGCTGGCGCAGTCACAAGTCTCGTTGATGGGGGAATGACATGAAAAAGTGGAAGGCGATCCTCGGTATCACGGCGGTGTTCCTGCTCGGCATGGTGGCGGGCGGGTTGGTGGTGGGGCGCGTGGTCATTCACCGGATGCAACGAGTCGCGCACGGCGGGACGTTGTTCACCGCGGAGCAGATTACCCGGTATCTGGGCCGACGGCTGGATCTCGACGCCACGCAACGCGCGGAGGTGTTGAAGATCGTGGAGAAGACACAGGCTGAGATTCAGCAAGCCCGGCAGGCTGCCGAGCCGGCCGTGCGGGAAGCGGTGCGCGGTGCGGTGGGTGATGTCCGGGCGGTGTTGCGGCCGGATCAGCAGGAGAAGTTCAACCAGCTGGTGACGGAGCGGTTCCTGAAAGGACGCTGATGACCGGGTTGCTGCTGGCGGCGGTGTTGGTGACGAATGTGACGTGGCAGGACGCCGCGCGGCACCGGGAGATTCCCGCCAAGATTTACGCGCCGGCTGAGGTGCCCAAGCCAGTGCCGGTGATCATCTTTTCGCATGGGCTCGGGGGAACCCGGGATGGTTACGAATATCTCGGCCGGCATTGGGCGGAACACGGCTACATCTCCGTCCACCTCCAGCATCACGGGAGCGACCGCGCGGCGTTGTGGGACAATCGTCCCCAAGAAATCGCGCTCGATCCCGCGAACTGGCGGAACCGGGCGCTCGATGTCCGGTATGCCATCGACCAGATGGTCCGCGACTCGCGCGTGAACACCAACGCGATCGGCATGGCTGGGCATTCGTTCGGCGCGCAGACGACGCTGGTGGTGATTGGCCAGCGCGTGGCCGGTCAGAGCCTCGCCGACCCGCGCGTGAAGGCGGCGATTGCGTTGTCGTCTCCGCGGCCGGTCAGCGGTGAGGCGTTTCGCGACGTGCGGACGCCGTGTCTGCACCTGACCGGCACGAAGGATGACAGCCCGATTTTCCACATCACGGCGAAGGATCGGCGCTTTGCCTTCGATCACATTCGCGCGTCGCCGCAATTTCTCATCTCGCTCCCGGATGCGACACACATGACGTTTGCCGGCATCGGTCAGGCCGATCATCTCCACATCATCTGCGAAGCAACGACGGAGTTCTGGGATGCGTTCTTAAAAGGCGACAAGGCGGCGGGCGCGAAGTTGCTCCAGACGCCGGCGGTCGTGGAAGCAAAGTAATTTGCATTCCCACCGGGCATTTGTTTGGGTGCCCGGCATGTTTCGTCCGAAGTTATTCGAGGTGTTGCGCGGGTATGACCGGACCCGCTTCCTGGCCGATCTGGCCGCAGGTGTCACGGTGGGAGTCGTGGCGTTGCCGCTGGCGATTGGATTTGGGATCGCCTCGGGTGTCACACCGGCTCAAGGGTTGTGGACGGCGATCATTGCCGGTTTCTTGATCTCGGCGCTGGGCGGGAGTCTGGTGCAGATTGGCGGGCCGACCGGGGCGTTTGTGCCGCTACTGGCCGGGATTGTGGCGAGTTACGGGTATGGCGGGTTGGCCCTGGCGACGTTGATGGCCGGGGTGATGTTGGTGTCGATGGGCGCGTTGCGGCTGGGCGCGCTGATCAAGTTCATCCCGTACCCGGTGACGGCGGGGTTCACGAGCGGGATCGCGGTGATCATCTTCGTGGGGCAATTGAAGGAGTTTCTTGGACTGGACGTGACGCTGCCCCGTCACACGCCCGATCAGGTTCACGCGATCGTGACGCATTTGCAGTCGGTGAACCGGGAAGCGGTCGGCCTCGGCGTGCTGGCGATTGCGATCTTATTGGCCTGGCCGCGGAAGTGGGCGCGGGTACCGGCGTCGATTGTGGCGTTGGTGGTGACGACCGGGTTGGTGACCGGCTTTGATCTACCGGTGGCGACGATTGGGTCGAAGTTTGGCGGGATTCCCCGCGGCTTCCCGGGTTTCGCTTTTCCGGAGATTTCGTTCGCGCGGATTCACGACCTGATGCTGCCGGCGTTGACGATTGCGATGCTCGGCGCGATCGAATCGCTGCTGTCGGCCATCGTGGCGGACGGGATGATTGAATCGCGGCACGACTCGAATTCGGAGTTGATCGGTCAAGGCCTCGCCAATCTTGTCTGTCCGCTGTTCGGCGGAATTTCAGCCACCGGCGCCATCGCGCGGACGGCCACCAACATCCGGGGCGGGGCGCGCACGCCCCTGGCCGGTATCATTCATTCGATCACGTTGCTGGTGATCGTGCTGGTGGCGGCGCCGCTCGCGACACACATCCCGCTGGCAGCATTGAGCGCGATCCTGCTGGTCGTGGCGTTTCGGATGGGCGAGTGGGACAACTTCCCGGAGATGTGGCGCGGGCCGCGGAGTGACTTTGGTGTGTTGGTGGTGACGTTCGCTTTGACGGTGGTTTTCGACCTGACGATCGCGGTCGGGGTGGGGTTGTTGATGGCGGGGGCGTTGTTCGTGCGGCGGATGGAGGAGATCACGCAGATTCGGATGGTCACGCCGGAGAGCGAGCTGGAATTGGGCGGCGATTCCATCCGCGACAAGCCGGTGCCGCCAGGCGTGATGGTGTACCGGATCGAGGGCCCTTTCTTTTTTGGCGCCGCGGAGAAGCTGGAAGCTGCGTTGGGCCGGCACGCGGCGGTGCCGCAGGTGGTGATTTTTCGGATGCGGAACGTGCCGGCCATTGACGCCACCGGACTGCATGCGCTGGAGGTGATGCTCGACAAGTTTCACCGGCGGGGCACGCAATTGGTGCTGAGCGGCGTGCAACCGCAACCGATGAAGGTGCTCTACAATACCGGCTTTGTGGATCGGATTGGCTTGGACAACGTGTGCCCGAACATTGACGCCGCGCTGACGCGAGCCGGTCGG
>OMJI01000210.1 GCA_900299315.1 Verrucomicrobiota bacterium
CCCCGGTCGGCTCCACCATCTCACGCGTCAGCAATTGGGCGAACCACGCCGGTTGGCCTTTGTCGAACATCCGCAGGAGCAGCGATTGGACAAATCCTAACAACCGTCGCTCCGCCGGCTCGGTGGCCAGCACGTCCTTGCCCCATTCTTGGATGGCGCATTTGCGGGCGTGACCGAGCACGGCCCGGTAGAGGGCTTCCTTGTCGCCAAAATGGTAGTTCACCGCCGCGACGTTGGCCTTGGCTCGCGCGCAAATCTCGCGAACTGTCGTGTCGTAATACCCTCTCTCGGCAAACACCTCACCGGCTGCTTCAAGCAGGCGCCGTTCGGTCTCGATTTCAGACTCGCTCATGTAAAACACGAGTATCAAACATCTGTTTGAATTTCAAGAAGACGTTTGCTTTCTTTCTGTTAGATGGCGCCGCCGCTTACACCCAAGCGTTGACGGCTTCCCACTGGCCGGACTGGGCGCTGCGTTCGCAGGCGTCGAGGTAGGCTTGAACTTGGGCGCCGCGGAGGATGTCAGGCTGGTCGGGCTTGCCGGTATGAATCGCGTGGATGAAGCGCTCCCAATTCGACGGTGTGGCCGGGAGGGTTTCCGTCTCCCATTTGCAGTCGTCGCGGCTTGCACCGAGGCAGAGGTCGATCTTCGCGGAATCCCGGTCGAGGTCGAACATCAGCGCGCCTTCGGTGCCGTGGGCTTCAAGCCGCAGCGAGTTGCCGTGGCCGGTGGCCCAGCGGGTGGTTTGCACGACGCCAACGGCACCGTTGGTGAATTCGATTTCGATGATGGCGGTGTCGTTCGCGTCGAGTTTCTTGCCCTGCCATTCGGTGACAGTCTGACCGTCGGGTGTGACTTTCGGGAAGGTGCGGAGGTTGCAGCGGATGCGCGCCACTTCGCCGGCCACTGCGGTGGTCAGGTCGAGAATATGGCAGCCCAGATCGCCGAGCACGCCGCCCGAACCTGCCGCCGTCTGCAAGCGCCAGAGTAATCCTTCCGCCTGCCAGCCGCCCCAGACCTTGCCGGCGAGCCATGATTGTAGGTACCAACTGTGGACGTGCCGGACTGCGCCGAGCTTGCCGGTGGCGACGAGTTCGATGCCTTTCTGGAACGCCGCCGAGCCCCGGTAGCTGAAATTAATCATTTGAATCACGCCGTGCTTCGCTGCTTTTTTCGCCGCTGCGGCGACTTGCCGGGCTTCGGCGAGGGTGACGGTGAGGGGTTTCTCGCAGAGCAGATGCTTGCCGGCTTGCAACGTCGCCAGCGCCGGCTCCGCATGAAACCGGTCGGGCGTGACGATGGCCACCGCGTCCACGTGTTCGAGCAACTCCGGCAGGGTCTTCGCGACGCGTTCGACGCCGTGTTTCTCGGCATATGCCTTGGCCCGGTCGGGCAACACATCGAGGCAACTTGTGAGCTTCACCCCGGCTTGTTTCTTGAATTGGTCCGCATGGTAATTCGCCATGCCGCCCGTCCCGACAATCCCAACGCGAATGGTTTTGTGCATGAGGGCGGGGTTTAACACGGGCCACCAGAAAAGCAAGGATACGATGCACCCGGGAACTTATTCGCGGAAGCCGCGGAGCATGTTGCTGGTGGTGGTGAGGCGTTCCGCGAGTAGGCGGATGAGAAACTGGTGGAATGCGAGCGCCAGTGATGGGTCGGCACCGCGCATGCGTTGGAGGGCGTCGGCGCTGAGCCGGTAGACCCGACAGGATTTTTCCGCGACGATGGAGGCCATGCGTTGTCCGCCGAGGAACATGCCCACTTCGCCGACGATGGTACCGGCTCCCATGGTGCTGAGCCGGATAAAGTGACCGTCAGCGAACTCCAGCCGGGCGGTGACCTGGCCGGATTCGATGAAGTAGAGACATTCGGAATGCTCGGTCTGGCGGATGATGTGTGTGCCCTGTTCAAAATGATGGGGTTCGAGATACTCAAGCAGCCGGTGGGGCGGCACATCTTTCGGCCAGATTTCCTTGAGCTGTTCCTGCAGCACCGCAAACCCGCCGTTGTTGTGCTCAGGCCAAGCGGCCAAGATCATCTCCTCGCACCATTCCATGCCGTGATCGAGATCGGGAAACAAACGAAATGCCTTGCAGGTGGCCGGGTCGAGCCCGCCGTTGGCGAGTTGTTTCTTCGTCTCGGGCTTGACGTGGGTCATGATCAAAATGAAGCCGTGCTTCCGCGCGAGTTCGTGGACTTTCCACAAGCTGAAGACCGCCGATGAATCAATGCCGGTGATGCGCCGGAAGTCCATGATCACGAACCGCAGCGGCTGCAGCTTCTTGTCGGTGGCGCGCGAGCGAACTTGATTCAGCAGGTGGTTGGCAGTTCCAAAAAACAAGAAGCCCTGAAGGCGCAGGACATAGATTTGCTGGCCGTGTTCCCGGAGGTGCCGGACGTCTCGCACGGGGCGTTCGACATTACTGCGCAAGTCGGAGCCCGACATGACGTGGCTCACCACTTCCACGCGGCTGTAGTTATGAACAAACAACACAATGGCCGCGATGATGCCCACGGCCACGCCCTCGGGATAACCGATGGCGCCGACCACAGCTATTGACCCCTGTATAATACAGTGACGTTTTCACCACAATTCAGCCTGTTTCCAGAAGGCCGTGATCAAACAGGGACGCCGCCGCATCCGTCGC
>OMJI01000211.1 GCA_900299315.1 Verrucomicrobiota bacterium
CCGGCCACGCGCGTGAGTTGATTGGAAACCACACCCAACTCCACGAGCAACCGCTCCTTCTCCGTCGTGACCGCGACCAGTTGCTGCTTCTCCTCCGTCAAACGCTGCTCCGTCGCTGCCAGGGACTCGCGCAGCTTGCCGGCCTCCTCCTCGACTTTCGCCTTCTCGGTATCGAGGACCGCAACGCGCTGGTGCAACTCCTGCACCTGCGCCTGATTCTCCTTCAACTCCGTCCGCGTCGTCGCCAATTCGCCCTGCGTCGTCACCACTTCGTTGCTCACCGCGGCGATTTCGGCACGGGCAATCTGCCGTTCCCGGGAACTCCACAGGATCAACCCCGCCACCGCCACCGCCAAAAGCACGACCAAAATCTTCAATTTCATGAATTATCCTTTCCCCTTCGCCAAAACTTCCTGGGCGCTGCCGCGCCGGTATCCCTGCAAATCCATCGTCACGTAAGTGTAGCCAATCTTCTTCAGTTCCCGCGCCACTTGCTCGCGCAAATCCGTATCGAAGAAACGCGCCACCTCGTCCGGCCCCACTTCGATCCGCGCCAACTGCTGGTGGTGACGCACCCGGACATCAAAGAATCCGGCATCGCGCAACACATTCTCCGCCGCCTCGATCATCCCCAGCGCTTCCGTCGTCACCGGCTCGCCGTACGGAATCCGGGAGGACAAACACGCCATCTGCGGCTTCTCTGCCGTCGGCAATCCCAGTTGCGCCGACAACTCCCGGATCTCCACCTTCGTCAGGCCGACTTCCTTCAAGGGCGCGCGCACTGTAAATTCCTTTGCCGCCTTCGCGCCAGGCCGGTAGTCACCCACGTCGCTGGCGTTCTCGCCGTACACGATCGTCTGCCAACGCTCCACCTTCGCGATGGCGGTCAACTCGACAAACAGCTCGCTCTTGCAGAAATAACACCGGTTCACCGGATTGCTCCGGTAGTCTGCGTTTTCCATCTCCGTCGTCTGAATCACGCGTAATGGAAAACCAAACCGGTCCGCGATCTCCTGCGCCTCCGCCAATTCGCGCCGAGGCAACGAGGGCGAATCCGCAATCACGGCGAGCATCCCCTCCCCCAAAACTTCGTGCGCCACTTTCGCCAGCAACACGCTGTCAACCCCACCGGAATACGCGACCAGAGTCCGCCCGCCAGAACGCAGGATGGACTTCAACGGTTCGAGTTTCGGATGCACGCGAGGATAGTAGCGGCAAGGCCCGGGAGTGTCAAAGCTACCCGACGTCCTCGCCGAGCTCGACGTTCCAGTACGCGAGATCGAGGAAATGCTTCCAGCTATCGTGCCCGGCCGCGGCGACGGTGACGTTGACGAACGGCCGCCACTTCGGCCGCTTCGGTTTGCGAATCAGGTGCATGTGCGCCTCGACCGGCGTGCGGTTCGCCTTCCGCGTGTTACACGGGATGCAGGCGCAAACAATGTTCTCCCACGTCGTTGTGCCGCCGCGGTCGCGCGGGACAACGTGGTCGAGGTTGAGATCCTTGCGGTCAAACCGCTTCCCGCAATACTGGCAGGTGTTGTGGTCGCGCTCGAAGATGTTGTGCCGCGTGAACTTCACTTCCTTGTGAGGAAGCCGGTCGAAGAACAAGAGCAAGATCACCCGCGGAATCCGAATCTTGAACGAGATGGTGTGAACCACATCCTCGCCGTGGTGCCCGGCGCTGAACTCGCGCCATTCGTGGAAGTCGAACGTCCGAAACTCCCCGGCTTCTTCCGTCACCACTTCCGCGTGCCCCATGCACAGCAAGGCAAACGCCCGCTCCACCGTGCAGACGTTGATCGCCTGCCAGAGGCGGTTCAGCACGAGTACATTCTCATTGAGCACGTTTCTCATACCGACTTGGAAAAAACTACCAAAGCCCGCCGGCACCGTCAATTCATGCTCGACAAGGCCGATTCACATTCGTAAACCTGCCCGCACTATGAACCGCAAAGTTACCGTTTTCGGCGCCGGCTTCGTCGGCTCCACCACCGCCCAACGCATCGCAGAGAAAGAAATCGCCGACGTCACGATGATCGACATCGTCGAAGGCATGCCGCAAGGCAAAGCGCTCGACATGATGGAGTCCGCCATGCTCGAAGGCTTCGACGCCAAGGTCACCGGCTCCAACAACCCCGCCGATTGCAAAAACAGCGACCTCGTAGTCATCACCTCCGGCATCGCCCGCAAACCAGGCATGAGCCGCGATGATTTGCTCAAGACCAACGCCGGGATCGTCGGCCAAGTCTGCGACGCCATTAAAGTCAACGCCCCCAGCGCCACCGTCATCGTCGTCAGCAATCCGCTCGACGTCATGACCTATCTCGCCGGCGTCAAACTCGGTTTTCCCAAGAACAAAGTCATGGGCATGGCCGGCGTCCTCGACAGCGCCCGCTTCCGCTGCTTCATCGCCATGGAACTCGGTGTCTCCATGCGCGATGTCGACGCGATGGTCCTCGGCGGCCACGGCGACGACATGGTTCCGCTCGTCCGGTATTCCACCGTTGCCGGCATCAAAGTCGAAGACCTCATCGCGAAGGACAAACTCGACGCCATCGTCACCCGCACCCGCAACGGCGGCGCCGAAATCGTCGGCCTCCTCAAGACCGGCAGCGCCTACTACGCTCCCAGTTCATCCGTCGTCGAAATGGTTCGCGCCATCCTGAACGACGAGAAGCGCGTCCTCCCGGTTGCCGCCTGGTGCACCGGCCAATACGGCGTCAAAGACATGTTCGTCGGCGTCCCCGCAGTCCTCGGCAAGAACGGCG
>OMJI01000212.1 GCA_900299315.1 Verrucomicrobiota bacterium
GCGGTGGGAGCGTTGCCGACGTTCTGGAGCGTGTAATTGACCGTGACAGTCTCACCGGGATCGATCGCGCCGTTTGTGGCGAGGCAGCTCTCGGCGGTCACCGCGCTGCCGGCGAGGATGACGTTCGCGCGCGGCGAGAAGACAAAATTCACCGTGGCCGTGCTGCCGGCGCTGACGACAACACTATTGCTGGTCAACGTACCGTAGACGCCGGCAATGACGGTGAGGTCGTAGGTGCCGGGCGGGACGAGCATCGAGTACGCGCCCGCCGTCGACGTGCTGCGCCAAAAGCCGGTGGCACTCCGAACAACGGCGTTGGAGATGGGTACCCCGGCATCGGTGACTGTGCCTTGAATCACGCCGCGCGGTGCGGCGGTCGCGCCGGGAAGCTGGAACTTGCCGAACCGCGTCTGCCAACCGGCCGAGCTGGTGGAGCCATAGTACTCGGTCGTAAACCAGAACGTCGAATCATCCACCGGGTCGATCGTCAGGCAACTGTAGTCACCCCAGCGTGACGAGGTGCTGGTCTGCGAACCACCACCGGCCACGAGCGACGCTTCGCCCTGGTACAAACCGTTGGGCGGATCCGACGCCAACCGGCCCGCGTACCGGATGCTCGGGAACGTCGTGCCGCTCGACACGCTGTAGCCCACCGCGATGTTGCCCTGCCAATCCATCGCCGCGCTGCCCATCCAACGGTGATCCGTGTCGGGCGCGTAGGTGGCCTGTTCATTGACCGCGAAGTTGCCGCCGGGAAGGTTCCGGCGGAATTCGTAGTAGCGCACCCCGGCCTGGCCGCTGCCACCGACAACGGTGTGGGCGACGACGAGCGAGTCGTTGGTGACGTTGTACCGGTACTGGAGCCGGTACATCAGCCGGTCGGCCAAGGTGTCGAGCTTCTGCGCGGTGCCCGGCTGCGGGATCACGCCAACGCCAGAGTTGAACGCGGCGACAGCGATCGGGCTTTCGGGACGTTGCGTGAAGGTGGAATTGGCGGGGTTGGCGAAGTCGGCGCGGAATTGGCAGATGCGGAGCGCGTTGGAGATGTACCACATGAAGTAGTTCGGCGTGCCGGCGGGCGGCGGCGGGCCGGTCAGGCTGCACGGCAGCACGCCCCCGGCATCAGGGAACGAGGACGCGAGGTCGAAGTAGATGTAGCTGGCGCTCGGGTCACCGGCGAGCATCTTGGTGCGGTCGAACGCAAACACGCCGGCACCGACGAAGCTGTTCCCGTTGAACTGATTGTCGGTCATGTAATAGCCGTCCGGCCAGACACTGAGCTTGGGGTAGTCGTTGAACTTCGTGTTCGGCATCGCGAAGCAGTAGGCGTAGTACGCGCCGGTCGGGTCGGGCGTCTTGGACACAGCGATGGACATGTAGTACGGCGGGCCGGCGCTGACGTTGGCGAATTGCGCGATGATCCAGCGGTCGGCGAGATGGTCGTAGAGGACGATCGGGTCGCCGTCGTTCGTTGCGGCGCACGGGCTGCCGGCGCCGAGGCTGGAGAAGATCGTGTTGATGGCCAGCACGCCGGTCTGGGCCGCGCCGGTGAATTTGTTGAAGACCTGGAAGTGGGTGTTGACGATCTGGACGTAGTTGCTCGGACCGACGTCGCCGTTGGTGTCCGGCGGGAGGCAACTGCAGTGGTTGTTGATGCCCTCGAAACTGCCGCCGGGTGCCGGCATGTTGAGGCTGAACTGCGCGCTCTGGATCACCGGGTCGCGCAAAGACGGCGCACCCTGCGCATTCGGGCTGCGGCGAAAATACCGGACGGGAACCGACCGGAATGATCCGTCGCCCGGGGCTGTGACCGTCGGCATGCCGGGGCCGGTCTTGTTCATGGCTGGCGTCTCGGCGAACGCGTGCGCCTGCTGGACGACGGGCTCGGAGCGGATTGCCGTTGGTGACGCCGGGATCTTTGGGGGGAACAGCAAAAGCAGTCGCGACCATCAAAAGGAGCCCAACCCCTGATGCCCTAACCGCGTTCCCACGCGAAATCCCAGTAAGTCGCACTGCGTTTAACAGGCCGTGAGAATATACTCTGGCGTGGATTTTTCAAGCCGGGAGCTGCGGAGGAATTACGTGAGTCCTCCATCCAGCAGGTGCTTGCACGCCGGCGGGAGATGGCCTATGAATGCCGCGCATGACTTTGCAGGTGGAAGATTTTCAGAAGGAAATTGCGGTCGCGCTGCGGGCGTACGACAAGTATGTCGTCTGCGTCGAGAAGACCCCGGACGAGTTTCTCAAGAGCACGCAGTCGCTCGTCGGCAAGGCCATCGATGCGTTTGAGAATCGCGCCCCCGGCCTGCGGCACGGCATCGCGCTCGACCGGCATCTGACAGTGATCTTGAGCGAGCGCGCGAGCGACATTCCGCATTGCGGCATCTACTTCAACCTGCACAGCCCTTACCAGCGCAAGCCGGTCGCCCAGAAATCGAAGTAGCCCTACCGCTTCTTCCGCCACTCCTGCCAGATCAGTTTGATGATCTGCATGTCCTCGACCAGATATCGCCGCCACATCCGGCGGGGTTCCTGAAGCAGCCGGAACAACCACTCCAAACCGACCCGCTGCATCCACCGCGGCGCCCGCCGCACCCGCCCGGCCACCACGTCAAACGTCCCGCCCACACCCATCACGAACGGCACCTGCATCGTGCTTTTCCAGCGATTCACGAAGAGTTCCTTCTTCGGGGAACTGATGGCGACGAACAACACATCCGGCCGCGCATCACGAATCGCCACCGCGACCTGTTCCTCTTCTGCCGGGGCCCAGTAACCGTTGCGCCAGCCGGCAACGACCAGTTTCGGCTCGCGCGCCTGCAACACGCGCACGACGTCCGCGACAACTTCCTGTTCCGCGCCCAGTAGATAAACCCGGTAGCCACGCTCCGCGCAGCGGCGGATGAGCGCTTGAAAGAGATCAATACCGGCCACACGTTCCTTGAGCGGTTGGCCCAAAAGCCGCGAAGCCCACACGACCGGCTGGCCGTCCACGTTCACCATGTCGCATTCGAGGATCGCCTGCCGCAGAGCCGGGTCGCGGTGAGACTTCACCACCTTGTCGACGTTCACGACGACGTGCTGGTGAGTCGGGCCGGCGCGGATGAGTTCCTCGATTCGGTCGAGCGACTCCGGGAGAGTCAGGTTATCGATGCGCAACCCGAACAGCTCGACGCGCTCCACCGGTCAACGCGCTCCCCGGCCGGTGATCACGGCCCACATGGTCCGCCCCAACACGTAGAGATCGAGCCAGAGCGACCAGTTGCGGATGTAGTAGGTGTCGAGGCGCTCTTGCACTTCCAAGTCGCCCTCGCTGCGGGCGGAGATTTGCCACAACCCCGACAACCCCGGCAGGACGCGTCGACGCAAGGCACGAAATTCCTGATTGAAAGCATCCAGATGGTAGCTCGGGAACGGACGCGGCCCGCACAAGCTCATCCGGCCTTTGACGACGGCCCAGAGTTGCGGCAACTCGTCGAGGCTGAACTTGCGCAAGAACCAGCCCACGCCCGGCAGGATGCGGGGGTCGTCCTTGAGCTTGAAGTATCGCTGCCACTCGGCGCGCGCTGCCTCGTTTTCCGTGAACAACTTTTGCAACCGCGCCTCGGCATCGACGTACATCGTGCGCAGCTTGCAGATGGGGATGAGTGCGCCGTTCTGCCCTTCCCGTTCCTGCACGTAAAACGCCGGGCCGCGATCGACCAACTTGATCCAGCCCACCATCACCGCCACCAACGGCGCGGTGATCACCAAGGCCGGAACGGCAACCGCCAAGTCGAGTGAGCGCTTGAGCCAGTGATTGCCCTTGATCAGCAGGTTGTGGCGAATTTCCAACCCCAAAACGCCACCGACGTCGCGCGCGACAATCCACAGGCTCGCGAGACCGCCCAGTTCGGGAATCACCATCATGTGCGGGAAACAATCGCCGTACTGTTTGTGAACATCGTAGAGCCGGTTGTTGGAATCCTCGTCCATCGCGACGATGCAATACCGGACTCCCAGCTCCGGCCCCATGCGCCGCGCCAGTTCCAGCCCGCCGAGGACAGGTACTCCGCGAATCTGGTCTTCCGTCTGCGGTTTATCCGTGAGGATGGCCACCGGTTTGAGGCCGAGTTCCGGCTGTTGCTGCAAAATCGAAACCACCTGCCGCGCCGTCTTGCCGGACCCGAAAATCACCGCCGCGGAACCCCACCACGCCCGCCGTGCAAACAGCATCCGTAACACCGTCCGCCCCAAAGGAACGAGCACCAAGGCCAGTACCCACGCCACCGCGATGATCAGCCGCGAAAA
>OMJI01000213.1 GCA_900299315.1 Verrucomicrobiota bacterium
GGCGGCGCGTAGGCGGCAGCGGCTGACGGCATGCACGCTGAACGCCCCCACGGTCCCTGATGTGGTCTGCGGTCTAAAGTCCCGCCGAGAGATTCGAATTAATCGATCGAATCGATTCTTTCGATTCCCTCGACCGACAGGATCACGCACATGCCAGCACACCACCTCGACCTGAACGGAACCTGGGACTTCGTGGCCGATCTCGACCCGAAGTACCACGCCATCCATGGCGGCTTTCACAAGCCCGACGCCAACCGCCGGCACTGGCAGAAGGTGCCGGTGCCGGGCGTCTGGCAGAAGTACGGCGAGCGCTACGACATCTACGAGGGCGTCTGCTGGTTCGCGCGGGAATTCCAGGTCCCGTCTTCGATGCCGGGTTCACGCGCCCGCCTGCGGTTCGGCGCGGTGAACTACCTGGCAAACGTCTACCTCAACGGCGAGAAGGTCGGCAGCCACGAGGGCGGCTACACCGAGTTCGTGCTCGATGTCACCGGCAAACTCAAACCCGGCACGAACCACCTGGCCGTACAGGTGGACAACCGCTCGCTCATCACCAAGTGGCCCCCCTGCCTCGGCTACTTCAACTACGGCGGCATCCACCGCGGCGTGAGCCTGGAGATCGCCGACGGCCCCGCGCTGGCGGAGGTGCGGCTGGAGGCGGTGCCGGCCGGCGCCGGCTGGGAGCTTGCCGTTTCCGGCCGCCTCGATTCGTTCGAATCAGTCGATTCACACGACTCGATGGATTCGAGTGATTCGAGGAAATCGACGGAATCGAATCGAGGCTTGCTGCTCCGCATCAGCAGCGCCGGTCTCTCCTGGGAAGAGCCCCTCTCCGCCGGCGGCACGCTGGCCGCGCGGGTGCCCTTCTTCGACACCCCCGCCTGGTCGCCCGAGCGCCCGCACCTCGTGCCGGTCACGGTCGAGTTGCTCGACGCCGCCCGCGCCGTGCTCGACCGCCGCGAGTTCCAGTTCGGCTTCCGCACCCTCGCCATGCGCGAGGGCAAGGTGCAACTCAATGGGCGTCCCTATCCGCTCAAGGGCGTCTGCTACGTCTACGATTCGGAAACCAGTGGCCTGGTGATGACCCCGGAGCAGATCGAGACCGACCTGCGCCTGATGAAGGAGGTTGGCTGCAATGCCGTGCGCTGCCACTACCCGATGGATGACGCCTTCTACGCCGCCTGCGACCGGCTCGGGCTCCTGGTCTGGATCGAGCCGCCGGTCTACTGCTACCACCCCGGCGATCAGGAGACCGGCACGCGCTTCGCCGACCCCGAGTGGCTGGCGCTGGCGCAAAAGATGGCCCGCGAGATGATCGTCGTGGCGCGCAACCACCCGAGCGTCGCCATCTACAGCATCGGCAACGAGTGCAATACCGCCAATCCCGAGGCCGAGGCCTTCTTCCGCAAGCTGGCCGCCACGATCCGGGAGACCGATCCCACGCGCCTGATCTCCTACGCCGCGCTCTACGGCATCGTCGGGCCGATCGCCGACATCGTGGACGTGCTCGGCATCAACTCCTACTGGGGTTGGTACGACAAGATCTGGGGCGGCAAGGGGCTGGCGCCGGAGGAGGGGCAGAGGTCTGAGGTTGGAGGTCAGAGGTCGGTACAGCAAGAGCCGATCGATCTGACGCCCATGCGCAGGATGATAGACGAGGTGCTGGCCAGGAAACGCAACATGGCCCTGCTACTGACGGAATTCGGCGCCGACTCCGTGCCGGGGAATTACTCGGCCAGCCGCGACATGTGGAGTGAGAACTACCACGCCGACCTGCTGCGCGAAATCCTGGCACTGGCGAAGGACTACCCGCAGATCGTCGGCACCTTCCCGTTCTGCTTCACCGACTACCGCGACCCGTCCAAGGTCCACAACGGCTACTGGAACGAACTGAACCTCAAGGGGTTGGTGGACTACCGGCGCAACAAGAAGTTGGCATTCGGTGCCGTGAAATCCTCTTACCTGAACCCCGAACCCCGAACCCTGGACCCTTTGCCATAACCAAACTCGAACGCGTCCTTGCCACCCTCAACCACCAGCCGGTGGACCGCTGCGCCGTGCTAGAGCAGCTCAGCTACAACCCGCGCGTCATCGCCGCCCTGGACGGCCGACGGCCGGAGTGGATTCCGTACACCGTCAACCAGGAGTTCGTCACCAACGACTCCGTCTGGGCGGGGCTCTTCGCCGCCGGGCTCTGCCCGATTCCCTACGTGCATACCGTGCGCGAGGAGATGACCGGCGTCGAGCGCGTGCAGGCCGCCGCGCCGGACGGGCGCGGATTAGCGTTCGAGATTTCCGAGGATTTGCCGCCCAATTGGCGCGAGGCGATCCCGGTGGTGCTGGAAGCCTTGAAGGAAGGAAATCACGCATGAATACGCATCGACATGACAAGCAGTTCTCGCAGGCCACGCGCTGGATCTGGGCACCCGACGAGACGGCAGCGGGCGACACCTGGTGGATGTTCCGGCGATCGCTGACGCTGCCCACGGACTGCCGCGAGGCGCAACTGCGCATCACGGCCGCGTTTCATTACCTGCTCTATGTCAACGGCACGCTGGTCACCCGCGGTCCGGCCCGCTCCTACGATTTCCGCAAGGCCTACGACACCGTGAACGTGCAGCCGTACCTGCGACCGGGCGCGGAGAACGTGATTGCCATCCTGGCGCCGGCGCACAAGACGCCGAGCCGGCACGGGGTGCTCGCGGAGTTGCGCTGGCACAGCGCGGCGGGTGAGGAAGGCTGTGTAGCCACCGACCGGCAGTGGCGCGTGCGGCGGCACCCCGCCTTTCCGTCGGGAGTCGCCGGCCGTGGGTTGGGGGTCGAATTGCTATTGGGGCTCGAGGAACGCTTCGACGCGCGCGTGGAGCCGCTGGGCTGGACCGCCCCCGGCTTCGACGACCGCGACTGGGCCGCCGCCATCGA
>OMJI01000214.1 GCA_900299315.1 Verrucomicrobiota bacterium
CGGGTTGGACCAGTCAGTCCCTGACGGACACGATCCGCCACAGCTACGAGACGGCCAACGCCGGCACTCCTAAGCTGGGCTGGCGCAGCAAGGCCCACGACACGCCGGACGCATCTGAGTGGGTGATGATCGACCTGGGCGAAACGTTTCCGCTGAGGCAGGTGGTGCTCCATCCCACTGACCTTGACACCAGCAATACGCTTGACCCTAAGTCCGGCAATGAGATTGCCGCCGAGGGGTTGCACTACGACTGCGCCGGTTTTCCGTTGGAGTTGACCGTTCAAGGTAGTGACGA
Organism: Verrucomicrobiota bacterium; assembly: GCA_900299315.1. Classification (GTDB taxonomy): domain Bacteria; phylum Verrucomicrobiota; class Verrucomicrobiia; order Palsa-1439; family Palsa-1439; genus OMJI01. Next base: position 296 of record OMJI01000214.1, read on the forward strand.
CGGCAAAAGCTGGAAGGACTTCGGGAAGCTGGCGTTGAAGAAATCCCTCCCGCCCGGCTCCGGTCCACAAATTGTTGATCTGTCATCCGGCGCGTCCTGCCGCTACCTGCGCCTGCTAGCCACACGGCTTGGCGAGGTCCGCGCGTCCGGGAAAGCGTGCTACCGTTTTCAACTGGTCGAAGTGGAAGCAAGCGCGAAATAATGCGAGGCACGGCTTGGCGATGAATATCCAATCCGGTTTGTTCCCCGGACAGATCCTCCAGCGTGACGCCCGTCAGATGGCTCGCACTAGGATTGCGGGGAGGTGTGAAACCACCCGGCTCGCTACGATTGAGGTTTACGTCACGCGCGACGGTATCGTTCTACCCGGTGTCAGTGGCAGTGGCGAAGCCAAAGACGGGTTCTGGCAGGCATCGGTCGATAATTTGCCGGTCGGCGGACCTTATGAGATCCGTTTCCACCTGCTGGACGAACCGGATCTTCACGTGGCGGACGTTCGCGTCGGTGACGTCTGGTTCCTGGGCGGTCAATCGAATATGCACGGTGCCGGCGAAGTGACCGACGCTCTGCCGCCCCACCCGCAGGTGCATGCGTTCTATAACGAGGACGAGTGGCGTATCGCGGAAGAGCCTTTGACCCTTTTCTGGGGCGCGGTCGATCCGGTGCATACGGACGGCCACCCACCGATGCACGACCCGGTCGAGATCCTCACGGCCCGACGGAACACGCGAGTCGGGGTCGGCCCCGGACTCGCCTTTGGCCGCGAGATGTTTGCCGCCACCGGTGTCCCCCAAGGGCTGGTCTGTTGCGCTCACGGCGGCACCTCCATGGATCAGTGGAGCCCTGGGCTCAGGGAAAAAGGCGGCGCGTCGCTCTATGGTGCCCTGCTGCGCCGGTTCCGGAAACTGGGGCAACCCGTCGCCGGCGTGCTCTGGTGGCAAGGTTGCTCCGATGCCGTCGCGCCGGAACCCTACACGCGCAAAATGCGGGAATTGGTCGAAGCGGTGCGCCAGGATTTCGCGCAGCCCGACCTGCCCTGGCTGATGGTGCAAATCGGCCGGCTGTTCCCGAGCGACGGGGCGGGCCTTAACCCCGGCTGGCTCTCGATCCAGGATCAACAGCGGCGGCTTCCCGAAACCATCCACCATCTTTCGGTCATACCGGCGGTGGATCTGGACATGGAGGACAGTGTCCATATCTCCGCAAACGGACAGAAGCTGGCAGCGAAACGACTCGCCCGCATCGCGCGGTTTCACCTCGGCGAGCCGGGTGTCATGGATGCGATCAAACTCGCCGACATTCAGGCGCTGCCGACCGCTGCGCCGGCCAAACATTCCAGTATCATCGAGGTTCGCTTTCAAAACGTGGCCGGTGAACTGGGCGCGCCGGGGGCGCCGACCGGCTTTCGTCTGGTCTCGCCGGAGGGCGAGGCGAGGCACTGCATCCATACGATTCGCTGCGAGGGGGCGACCGTCCGCCTGCATTTCAAGCACTTGTCCCAGCCGCTGCAGGGGTGGCGCCTGGCCTATGGCTTCGAGTGCGACACCACCTGCAACATCACCGACGGCGAAGGCATGGCCTTGCCGGTCTTCGCTCCGCAACCCATCCGGATACCGAACCCAAACGAGGAATAGCATTGACTGGAACAGACGAGAAGAAAAGTGTAACGCTCGCCCGTCCGACACCCCACCAACCTTTGGCTGCTCGTCGTCGGCCTCAGTCTGGTGCAGTGGGTCATGGCCGTCACGCCGGTCTGGTTCGAGCCGGCTACCGTGGTTCCGTCGCCACCTCTGATGATCCTCGCTTAGAACTCCTCGGCGTACTCCGCGGCGCGGACGCCGGGATGATAGACGGGGAAATCGCGCGCGCGCGTCGGGGAGCGATTGTTGATATTACGGGAGGGACGGATCGAGGTGTGATGAGGTTGCTACTTTCCATTGTGTTTGGTGCGTTGCTGGTCCTGAGCTTGATCGCTTGGGGACTGAAGACGGCGCCGCCCCGTGACGGGAAGACGCCGTTGGTCTGGGTCAGCGACAACAACCCCGAACGGCAACGCCAGATCAAGACGTTCAATGAATTGAACCCGGCCCTGCGACTCAGTCTCGATCCGAACAACATGGGCCTGCAGAAGATCATCGTGCAAAGCAGCAGCGGCGTCGGGCCGGACTTGGCGGATTCCTACGGGGGGGCGCAGTTGCAGACGTTGGTGGACTCCGGCATCGCGTGGGATGTGACCGAGCCGGGCGCGGAGCTCGGCTTCTCGATGAAGGACAAGGTCTGGCCGGCGGCATGGCCGGAGATTTCGTATCAGGGCCGGCAATACAGTTACCCCTGCAACTTCAGCGTCGACATCCTCATCTACAACAAGAACATCTTCGACCGCTTCGACGTGCCGTACCCGAAGCCGGACATGACGTGGGACGAATTCATCGCGCTGGCTCGGCAAGTCATGCGGACCGGGCGCGAAATAGTGTACGGCGTGACCGGCATGAACTGGCGGCATTATTTTGCGTCGCAGCGCGGACAGGTTTTCAATGAGGACACCACGCGGTTGCTGGTGCGAGGCGAGGCGATGCAACGGGCGTTGCAGTTTCACCACGACTTGCTGTTCAAACGCCGCGTGATGCCGACATCGCTGGAGGCCAAAGCCATGGCCAGCCAGGGCGGCTGGGGCGCGGGCTCGATCAACATGTTTGCCGATGGCCGGTTTGCCATGTACCCGATCGACAAATGGGTGTTGATCCGTTTTCGCGGCGCGCATGCCGACCAGGTGAAGAAGGGCGATCCGTCGCGCGTATTGCGGCTCGGGTCGGTGCCGAATCCGCACTTGCCGGGACAACCGCCCGGCTACGGCGTCAGCGCGCGCTCGGTGATGATCAATTCGCGTAGCCCGCACCGGCAGGACGCGCTGCAGTTCTTGAAATATCTCGCGGGGCCGGAGTACAGCCGGTTGATCAACGAGGGCTTCGACGCGTTGCCCGGCAATCCCGAGTACGCGATGCTCGGCGTCCAAGACGGCGTGCCGGACCTTGCCGAACTGGAGATGCACCAGAATGTGATGTACGCGATGAAATACGGCCACCGCGACCAGCAAAGTCCGTTCCTGTTGGACACGGACGTGGACCGGATCATGTGGAATCAAATCAGCCGGATGGAGTCCGCCCCGACGCTCCCGATTGCCGACTTGGTGGCCACAGCGGAGACGGATTTGATCGCCTTGATGCAGCGGAACATTAACCGGTCCCCCGAACTGCGCCAGCGCTACCGGGAACTGACCGGCACTGACAACGTCGCGGAGGGCCACCGGCGCGCGCCATGAATCCCCGCAGGAATCTCCAGCACGCGTTGTTGTTTCTCGCGCCGAATTTTCTCGGCTTCCTCGCCTTCACGCTGTTCCCGGTGCTGTTCTCGCTCGTCATGGTGTTTACGAGTTGGACTTTGAAGCCGTCGGTGCCCACGAAGTTCGTGGGTCTTCGCAACCTCAGCGACTTGCTCGGAGTGCGGACGCTGGGCGAAGGGAATTCTCTGGTAGGGATGATGTACCTTGGTTGTGTCCTTGTTTTGGTTGCGACACTGGTGGGCACGCTCTGGTCGCAAGTGGCGCGGTGGCCGGGCGCGCGGGCAGGCGGCGCTGTGCTGGGACTGACCGGCGTCACGTTACTTGTCGGTGGTCTGCTCCAGAGCAGTCATCACAGTGTGTTGTTGGCCGGGCTGGCGCTGGTGGTGGCCGGCGTGGCCGGCGCGTGTCAGGACGATGATGGGTGGCGGTTCGGTCGTGGAACGATACCGGCGATTCTCTTCGGGGTGGCGCTGCTCGGTCTAACGTCGTTGAACGGTACCATGTGGAGTGCCTACGAACCTCGCGACGCGCGCTTCTGGCAATATTTCTTCAACACAGTTTATCTGATGCTCGCCATCCCGGTCGCCATCGCCGGCTCGCTGGGGCTGGCCATCCTGTTGAGCGATGAACTCCCGACAGGTCCGGCGCGCGGGCGAGTTGTCGGTGCGTTGCTCTGCCTCGGCGCCGGCATCGTTACGTTCCTTGCGTTGTGGGTCTGCGGTCACGGCAACCTGGCGTTTCTGGGCGGACTATTCTGGTTCATCGCGATGTTGGGATGTGGTTTTGGTGTCGCCGCGTTCCGGACCGTTTATTATTTGCCGCAATTTACCAGCGGCGTGGCGCTGATGATTCTGTGGAAGGCACTTTATAATCCAAAAATCGGCCCGATTAACACGGCGCTCAACCACGGGTTGGTTGCTCTCGGTAGTTCTGCCGAGTCTCCGGCTTGGCTGACAAACTTCACGTGGGCGAAACCGGCGTTGATGTTCATGGGAGTGTGGACAGTGGCTGGTGGCATGAACATGCTGCTGTATCTGGCGGCCCTGAGCAACGTCCCGCAGGACTTATTGGACGCCGCCGAAGTGGACGGGGCGAGCCGGTGGAGCCGGTTCCGTCATGTCATCTGGCCGCAATTGGCGCCGACGACGTTCTTCATCTCGATCATGTCGGTCATCGGCGGTCTGCAAGGCGGTTTCGAGCAAGCCCGCGTCATGACCGGCGGCGGGCCGGCCGGCGCGACGACGACATTGAGCTATTACATCTACACCAAGGGCTTTGACGACTTGGAACTTGGATACGCCGCGGCGATCTCTTGGGTGCTGTTCGCGATTGTTTTTGTGGCCACCGGGATTAACTGGCGGTTCGGCAAGGCGCTGGAGGTGGAATCATGAAACATCGCCGGCAACAGTTCCTCGTTCGGTTCCTCGTGCTGGCCGGATTGGGTCTGGCCATCTCACTGCCGTTTTTTTGGATGGTTTCGATTTCCTTCAAACCCCGAGCGGAGGCGGAGAACCCGGACATTCTGCCAATCCGGGCCACAACGCAGAATTACCCGATTGTCCTCGACGCCAAACCCGATCCAGTCACCGGGCGGTTCATCGGGATGCGATACGGTCGGTGGTATTACAACACGTTTTTCGTGGCGGTCGGGATCACGCTATTGCAAGTGCTCACCAGCGCCATGGCGGCGTATGCTTTCGCGCGCATTCCGTGGCGCGGACGCGACGGCGTTTTCATCCTGTATCTGGCGACGATGATGATCCCGGGCGTGGTGACGATGATTCCAAATTTCCAGATTATGACTTGGTTGGGATTCGTGAATACCTATCACGGGTTGATCATCCCGGCGGCGTTCAGCGCCTTCGGGACGTTTCTCCTCCGACAATTCATGCTCTCCATTTCGCCGTCGCTGGACGAAGCCGCGAAGATTGACGGCGCCACGCACTGGCAGGTTTTTTGGGAAGTCATCATGCCACTGGCGCGGCCAGGACTGATCGCACTGGCGATCTTGACTTTTCTCGGCGCGTACCAGTCGTTCTTCTGGCCCTTGGTGATGCTCAGCAGCGAGGATCTCTTCCCGATGCCGGTCGGGTTGCTGACGCTGGATTCGTCCTACGGCCAGCAAACCGAAATGATCATGGCCGCGGCGGCGATGGCGGTCGCGCCGTTGATTCTCATTTTCGTGATCTTCCAGAAGTTTCTGGTGAAAGGCTTGCAATTGGGAGGAGTGAAAGGATGAAACAACTCTTTGCCGGAATCCTTGTGCTGTTTCTCCTCCTGTACCTCGGCGCCGAGCTGACGCGGGACCGGCCAGCCCGACCGGGTATCACCGCGATTCGTTGGTGCACCGACATGAACCCGGCCCGAACGGTGCAGACTTCGATCTTCGAAAAGCTCAACCCCGACATCAAGGTCGTGCTCGATCCCGGCGCGCGCCAGAAGCTCATCGTCCAGTGCGCCACCGGGACAGGGCCGGATGTGATTGACGTATACGACTCGGAACAGATGGTGAGTTATGTCGAGGCCGGCATTCTCCTGGATCTCACGGAGGTGGCCGCCGAGAAAGGCTTCGCGACGACGAACACCTATCCCGCCGTCCGCGACGCCCTGATGGTCGAAGGTCGCCAGTATCGATTCCCCTGCAACGTCGGCGGGAGCGCAGTGATCTATAACAAAGCGATCTTCGATGACCATGGCGTGCCGTATCCGACCGAAAACTGGACGTACGTGCAGTGTATTGAGGCCAGCCAGAAAATTCTATACACACCGTCTAAGAGCGGCGCAAAACACATCCCGGTGGCGAACTTCTACAGCCGCTGGTTCTACTTGGATCTCCTAGTGGGACATGGGGGGCGGCTTTACCGGGATCACGGGTTGCGCAGTGCATTCGATTCCACCGAGGCAATTGAGGCGATGAAGTTGTATTACGATTTGATCTACCAGCATCATGTCCTCACAACGCCAGCCGAGGCCGCCGCGATCAGCAGTCAGGGCGGCTGGGCTGGCGCGGGCGGCTTGTCGTGGTTCTCGGCGGAGCGGGCGGCGATGATTTTTATCGGGCGTTGGTATCTCTGTCAGGTGCCGAGCTACCCGGCCCTCAAGGGCAAACTTGGCGCGGTCCTGCTGCCACAAATCGGGAATCATCCCTCGGCGAGCGCCTGTGGTACGCGGGCTGCCGGGATCAACGTCAAAAGCCCACACCGGGCGGAGGCGATCAAGTTCCTGCAATATCTAGCCAGCCCGGAATATGGTGCCGTGATCGTCAACGACGGCGACTCCATGCCACCGAATCCGGCGTTGGCGCGAACCGGCAGGGATCTGGTGAATGCGGCGGTGGACGATCCGGCCTTCCACCAAACTTTTGTTGATGCCTTGCGGGATGCGCGTTCACTGGATACGAGCGCTTTTATCGATCCGAATCAAGTTCTGCGGTGGCTCGACGAGCGGATTGGACAAGTCGAAAATCAGCGCGTCACTCCGGAAGAGGCGTTACGTTCCTTGGCGAAAGAAGTGAATGAAACGATTCGGCTCAACCTCGAACGTCGGCCGGACTTGCAGCGGAAATACGAACGCGTGACGGGCCAGTCGTACCGCTCGGATTGGCTGACTCAGAGATGAACTCATGGTTCTGTTTCTCTTTGCCGCACTGTTTGCCTCCAGCGGATTTGCCTTGGAAAACGACGTGGCGCGGACCCCGCCGATGGGCTTCAATCCTTGGAACAACTTTGGAACGAAGTTCGATGAGCAAGCAGCGAAAGAGACGATTGACGCTCTCATCGCGAAGGGACTCCGCGACGCCGGTTACGTCTATTTCAACCTCGACGGTTGGGCCACAACCTACACGACCGCGCCGACACCCGAATGGCCTAGCGGTATGGTGGCGTTCAGCAAATTCGTTCATGACAAGGGATTCAAGTTCGGCGTGTACGGCGGTGGCGGTGACGGTTTTCCCAAAGGAGCGGAAACGCAGAATGCCAATTGATTTACAACCGGGCCCTCTATGAACAAATCGTGCGATTGCAGTTGTTACCGCTGCAGGCCACCTGGACATGAAGCACTACGAACCTCAACCCAGCAACCAACGATAGAAAATCAACCACCAAAAGAGATGCCAACACTGAAAGCACCCCAAAACGACCGTCAGCCCGCAAGCCGGTTCCGAAAGATAGTTGCCGGAGGTTCCCAATTCATGATCCGAGGCCTCCGCAAAACCGTCGCTGTCCTGGCCGGTGCCGTCCTGACCTTCACTGGTCTGAGTCAGCCGGCCAGCGCGGTGCCATGGCCGCCGGAACTGGTGGCCGCCACTTCAAACTGGACGACGAACGCCAAGGCACGCCTCGACAGCAGCGCGGAGCTGGGCGTCTACGTGGTCGGCGACGGGCCGGCCGATTACTACGAGCAGCAGGGATTTGCCACGAGTCGGCCGCAGACCAACGACACCGGACTCCTCTTCTCCATCGTCGGGGATCTCAACAGCAGCTGCTGGGCTGTCGGGCTGAGTTCGCCCGAACGCCAGGCGACAAATCACAAGACGATGGACTACGCCATCTACGGCGAGACGGATAAACGCATTCTCTTCATGCGCCGAGGCGTGGAGGTGAACGCTCAGGGTCAGCCTACCGGCACCTATGCCGGCTACACGGTCCCGCAGGCCACCGGCCCAAACTCTGTCCTGGCCCTGGAGCGGCAGAATGGCGCCGTCGTCGCCAGGCTGAACGGGACCGTCGTTTGCACCTGGAAACTGTCGGAGGCGGAAGCCAACGCCCCGTTCGTATTTAACCTTTCGCTCGGAAAACACCTGCTCGTGAACAAGGGTTACGATCAACTGGACGGCTCGGGTGGCCACCTCAACATGACCGTCGCCAACCTGCGATTCATCAATCCGGCGCTCAACACTGCTCCTTCTGTCGCCATGATGGCACCGGTCCACGGGGCGGTCTTCCATGCCCCGGCCACGATCCCCTTGCGGGCGACCGCGGCCGATGCGGACGGAATGGTCAAGACGGTGGAATTTTTCAGTGGCGCCGAGCTGCTGGCGACAGCCGGCCCGCCCGCGTTTGCCGCGGTGTGGAGCAACGCCCCCGCGGGCGAGTGGCAACTGACAGCCCGAGCGACCGACGACCGCGGCGCCGTGACCACGACTCCGCCGTGGCCGGTCACGGTCACCGCCGATCCAACCCCGGTGATTGTGGCGGATTGCGGGGCGTCGGCTGGCCCTTTCGAAAAGGAGCGCCTGCTCAATGTCGCCCAAGGCGGCTATTCGGCGATGCGCAACCTCGATTACTTCACCGAGAGCTATGATGACCTCAAGCAGGCTGGCATCCGGCAGATCCGTTTCGACTGCTTCATGTATGACCATTTCTTCTGGTTCAGTTCGAAAGACGCCTCGGGCAAGATCACCTATGACTTTTCCCGGGTGGACAAACTCATCCTCCCGCTGCTGAAGCTCGGCATGCAGCCGCAGATGTGCCTGATGGGTAACCCCTCTTACCTGTGTCCGGAGGGGTTGGATAAGTGGTGTAACGCGATGCCGACCGATCTGAAGGCCTGGGGCGATGTCGCGCAAGCCCTGGTTGCCCACTATGTGCAACTCGGTCACAAAGGTTGGTACTGGGAATGTGCCAACGAGCCCGACTCCTTTTCGGACCCCAGATGGACGGGGGAACAGTACGTGGAACTCTACCGTGTGATGGCGTCGGCCGTGCGCGCGGCCGATCCGACGGCCAAAATGGGGGGCGCCGCGTGCAATCAGCCTTTTGACTGGAGCCCTTACAATGTCGCCTTGCTCAAGGCAAAGGATCAGGATCCGTCGCTGCCCCTGGACTTCGTCAGTTACCACACCTACCAATCCGTCAACAGGGGGGATGACGACTTTCAGCACGGCTACAAGCGCTATGAAAAACGCGCTCCGGAACTGCTGGTGACCGAATGGGGCGATTTATGCAACATGGATGGCGGCGTGGCCGCGCCCATGAATTCCAACGTGGGCGCCTCCCGGACGGCCCGGCGGCTTTCGCTCCTCGCGCGGCTGCCCAAGGTGCGGCCCTATTTCTTCTCCGCGAAGGATGGCTGGTCGGCGACAACGATTCTCAATGGCGATGTCGGACTGCTCACGTTCAACAACCACCGCAAAGCCACGTACTATGTGCTGAAGTTCGTCAACCAGCTTGGCAATGAACTCCTGCCGCTGTCGGTGGATGGCAACCCGCCCGGCAATACGGACGTGGGCGCGATCGCCACCCGCACCCGGTCGGAAGATAACGTCTCCGCCGTGACGGTTCTGGCGTGGAACGACGGAACCAACGCCGCCGCGTTCCGCCTGAAACTCACACGGCTGCCGTTCAAGTCCGCAGCCGGCGCGCGACTGCAGGTTGTTCAGTATCTCATCGACGCCACGCACGGTAACGTGGCCGCCGACTACAAGACGCACATGAACTATGCGCGCACGCCGTCCGAGCTCTGCAACCCGGTGCGCAACGAGGCCGTTCCTGCGGCGGCGGACTTTGCCGAAACGCTGTCGCTTCCGCCGCATAGCGTTGTGCTGCTGACGTTGCTACCTCTGTCGCCAGGCACGCCCCTGACGGAGATCCCCAACGAGCAAACCGGCCCGTGCAACCGGGCCTGGGGTCAGCCCTGCACGGCTAGTTCCAGTGACGAATCGCCCAAGATCGGCTGGGAGCGGGCGCGGGTGAATGATGCCATCCGGCACAGTTTTGACATGATCAACGCGGGCAACCCCAATCTCGGTTGGCGCAGCGCGGCGCATGACCGTGCCGAGGCCGAAGAATGGCTGGCCATCGATCTGGGTGAACCGCGGGAGCTGACCTCCGCGGTACTCTACCCGACGGATCTCTTGGCCAACCGGATTGTGCCCGCGTCGGAGCCGCGCTCGTTTCTCGATATTGACGGCACCGGATTCCCAGTGGATTTCAAAATCCAGGGCAGCCTGGACGGCGTGACTTGGACCGATCTTGCAGCGCGGACCGGCTACCAAGCCGGGCAACGGGTTCGCGGCCCACAGACCTTCGCGTTGAAACCGTCAACGAGCCGTCACCTCCGACTGCTGGCCACCCGCCTCGGCGGCGGGCCGGAAGACGGGAAGACCGTCTACCGCCTGCAGTTGGCCGAAATGGAGGCTTATGGCAACAATGCCGGAAACGCTCCACAGCCGTCGTTGAAACGAACACAGGGGAACTAAGTCATGAGTTCATCAGCATCCATCCGCCTCGAGCCGGCCACTATCGAGCAGTTCTATGTCGAGCCGGACCGTCCGGTGACGTTTGTGTTCGATGCCGGGCGCGCGGCGGCCGGGACCACCTGCCGCTGGGCGGCGCGGGACTACGTCGGCGCCGCGTGGCAGACCGGCGTGGCGGCCGTCGATGCCGAG
>OMJI01000215.1 GCA_900299315.1 Verrucomicrobiota bacterium
CTCGGCGTGATTGCCGGTGGCGGCATGTTGCTGGCCACGGGGGCGATGCTCGTGTTGCTGCCGTCGCTGATCATGGCGGTGCGCCGGCGCCGCGAGCCAACTCCGACTCTCGCGAAGGCGCAGGCCTCGGCCGCCGAGGCGTTCCTGTTGCGGCATCCGCACGTGACGGTCACGGTGGGAGTGGCGTTCACTATTGCGGCGTTGTGGTTGGGATGGCGGGTGGAGTTCGATTACAACGTCCTCAACCTCCAGTCCCGCGGCCTGGAGTCCGTCGATACAGAACTGCGGCTGCTCCGGGCGGATGCGGAGTCCACCATCTACGCCGCGGTCGTGAGCGATTCACTCCCGGAAACGCGCCAACTTCATCACCGGCTCGAAAAACTGCCAGTGGTGGCATCGGTTCACAGCATCGCGGAGCTGATCCCGGAAGAGCAGGAACCGAAGGTGGAAATTATCCGCGAGATCCGCAAGCGCGTCGGTGACGTGAAGTTCGAGTTGGTGCCATTCCAGACCGATGACGTGACGAGCGTGCAGCGGGCGCTGGGCAGTCTCCGGGTGCGCGCCAGCCAATTGGAACGCGAGGCGCGCGACCGGCACGACGCCAGTGCGGAGAAGGTTTTCAAACCGTTGGTGGAGACGGTGCAGACGACCCGCGACAAAATTGCGGCGATGGACCCTGCCGCGGCGGCACGGGCGTTGGGCGAGTACGAACGCCGGTTCTTCACGGATTTGCAGGTGCAGTTGCAGTTGCTCGAACATCAAGCCGACCGGCCGATGACGGTGGCAGATGTGCCCCCGGACTTGCGGCGCGTGCTCGTCGGCAAGACCGGTAAGTTCCTGATCCGGGTGTTCCCGCGGGAGAACATCTGGGAACGCGAGCCGTTGGAGGAGTTCGTCCGCGAAGTCCACAACTGTGCGCCCAAGGCGACCGGCACGCCGATGGGGTTGTACGAGTTCGTGGACATCTTGCAGAAGGGCTACATCAAGGCGGCGATTTGGGCGTTCTTCGTCATCGCGATCATGGTGCTGGTAGATTTGCGCGGGGTGTTCGCCACTATCCTGACACTGCTGCCGATCGTCGTGGGGATGATTTGGATGATCGGCGCGATGGTGATGTTCGGCATCAAGTTCAACCCGGCCAACATCCTGACGCTGCCGCTGATGGTGGGCATCGGCGTGGCCTACGGTATCTACATCGTGCGCCGCTATCGGGAGGACGGCGAGCCGACAATCTGGGCCAAGAGCACCGGGCGCGCAGTGATGTTGAGTGCGCTCACGTCCATCATTGCGTTCGCGAGCCTGCTGATCGGCGCTCACCGGGGTATTGGCAGTCTCGGCTTGGTGATGTGCCTCGGCACGGGCGGTTGCCTCATTGCCTCGCTGACGATAGTGCCGGCCTTGCTCGAATTCGCCCGCCGCAAGGGTTGGAAAGTTTAGTCAGAAACGGGCCCGGCAGGAGATCTGGCCGTAGGGCGCATTGTGGCTGCGGAAGACGATGTCCGCATTGTGAAAGTTCCAACTCCGGTAAGGCATCCAGCCGGTGCCGATGTCGAGGGTGATGGTGGGCGTGATTTTCCAGGTCGCTCCAGCGCCGAGGCGGATTTCCAAATAATCGAGCACCTCGTTGTCCAGCGCCGGTAGTCCGTGTGACGTGCCGAAATTGGAGTTCACGCGAAACGTGCCGCTGTCGATCCCCGCGCCGGCGTAGAATTGGAGCCCGCCGTTGAAATCAAACTCGAGCCGGGGATTTGGCAGCATGAAATCCAGCGTCCACTGGTCGCTGAATTTCCAGCGCACCCCGGCCGCCGGCAAGACCGGGTACTGGCTGCGCGCATCGAGGCGGAGGCCGAAGAACCATTGCAGGTCGGCATCTTTTAGATACACGGCGCCGAGAATCAGCGGCGCGTCCACATCATCCCAGCGGACGCTGTGGAAATCGCCATACACACCGGGCTGCACTTCCACGCGCATCAGCCATTGGTCGGCAAAGGCATAATCAAACCCGAGCACGGCACTGACTTGCTGGAGCACCGTCGGCACGGGCTGGTTGCCGGGGACGCCAAAGGAAAACCGCTGCCACTCCAAGCCCACGCGCAGCAGTACGTCCTTTGTCAGTTGCGGCGAGACGACGTACCGGACGTCCGCGCTGTTCTCATCAACCTGACCGACATTCAAGCCAGCACCGCGCGTGCGCGCGCCGCCGACGTAGAGGTAGTTCACATCCAACTCCTGCGAGATGCTCATCGAATCCGCCGCGGTGGCCAGGCTCGCGCAACACGCCAGCGCCACCGCACCGGTGGCGAAGAGATTCCAAAGTCCGGTGCGTTTGCGTCTCATTGTTTTCCTTTCAGCGAATCTTGGAAGCAGCGAACTTCTTTTTTGATGTCTTGCAGCATCAGCGCGCCGTAAGCAATCCGCTCCGCGCCCTTCGTGAACGCAAGCATCGGTGCCGCGAAGTAATCCCCGCGCCAGACAAGCGCTCCCGGCGTGCCGCCCGATTCCATGGGCCAGACCTCGTACAACGTCACCGCCGTTTGGTAGCTGTTGCTCACGTAGTACTCGACGTCGGCGAGTTGATAATGATCGCCGACCTGGAGTTTATAAACCGCCCCGAGCGCCACCGCGCCGTGATGATCTGCCTCGAAAAACGTCCAGTACCACACCGGCGTAAAGTTCGGAGCCGGTTTGGTGCCCAGTAGCCCGATCGCCTGAAGGATGGGAGCAAACTCGTGCGTGATGCTGGCCTGCTCCAGCAACATCGCGCGCAACTGCTCCACCGGCACGGCGGTGGGGCCCGGTAGCTCGTAGGGCGGTATGCCGGTCAGGGCGTTCCGCTGGAACTGCGTGGCCCGGTCGAGCAACAGTTTGGTCCAACAAGTCGCGGCATTGGCGGGATCAGCCCGGCGGCCTGTGCAAGCAGCGAGAGCCTGGGCCTCGGCGCGCGTGAGATTCAGTTCGCTCTTCGAATCCGTCGTGGTCACGATCTTGTCCATCAACCAGCGAACAGGATGCTGGCCGGACTGAAAACTCAGGCCGCGAAAATCTTCCAGGTCCGCGGGCGACTTGAGGAAACGAAACCCGTAAACTTTCAACTCCGCATGGGGCGACGGATCCCACGTCTGCAGCCGTGCGGCGGTCGTCTCCGCCGAGGCGGGGACGAAGAAACACGTCTGGCCAGAGATACCGTTCGGGAAATTCATCAGCGCACCGCGTTCCGTGAAGATCTCACCGGCAAACAGCCGGTCGAGCTTGAGAGAGGGGAAATCGCTGAAGGTCTTGAGCGAGTCCACCGGACTCTGGGCGTGGAGTGGAGTCGTCGCCGCAACGCACCACATCATCGCAATTAGGAAACGCCAGCCGGGCTTCGTCATGCCATTAGCTCTTTGGGCAATCGCCGTCCAAAATCAATGCAAAACTTCCCGCCGTCACGCCGCGTGACGCGCGGCCATGGCCGGTAGGTCCACTTGGCGAACGGCGGCTTCGAGGAAGCGGGCGAGCGTCTGACCGGCGTGCGTGGCCCGGTAACCGAGACGCGCCAGATCCAGAAACAGCCGGGGATCCCGGGCGACGGCGGAAGCCACACGCCCGGGTTGAAGCTGGCCGACGACGAAGAAGTCGTTGAATTGCTCCGGCAGATTCTCATGTACCTTGTCGGTGATGCAGCGGACGGCGAGGAAATCAGTCTTCCGTTGCGCGCAAACGGCGGCGACCGCGCTGGTTTCCATGTCGACCGACAGCGCGCCGGTCGCCTGACCGATGCGTCGCTTGTTGGCCGCGCGGAGCACCATTTCCTCGGCTGTGATGACCCGGCCATAATGGACGCGGAAATCACCGCGAAACTGGTCGAGCGCGTGGAGACAACCCGGTTGGCAGACCGAACGCCACCGGACCTCGGTGCCGCGGTCTTCTTCGAGTTCGAGGATCTCGGTGCCGATGACAATGTCCGCCGCCCCCGCCTCACTGACGCACCCGCCGCCAAACCCGGCCGTGATGACCAGATCAGGCCGGTAGCACTTGATGGTCATCTCCGCCGCAATCCGGGCACACTCCTTGCCGACGCCGAGGGCGAGGAGCGCCACCGGCTGCCCGCCCAGCGTGCCTTCATGAAAATCCAAATGCGCCTGCCGGACAATATGCTCCGCTTGCGCGCGCCGGAGAATCGGCTTCAACTCCTGCTTCACAGCAACAAGAATCGCGATCATCACCGGCAATCTAATTGCCCCCCCGGTAAGAGTCAGTCCTAAAGTTGCACCAGACTGAAATCGCTGCCTCGTTGCCAACGCCCGGCGCTCCTGTTATGAACCTCGTCCCATGCAGGCGGCCATCATTCATACCGACGGCGGGTGTTCGGGTAATCCCGGGCCGGGCGGGTGGGGTGTTGTTGTGCGCGCGGGAACGGACGTCCGCGAAATCTCGGGTGGCGAACCTGCCACGACCAATAACCGGATGGAATTGCGCGCAGCGATTGAAGGGTTGCGGGCGTTGGGCGAACCACACACGGTCGAGGTGTTCACCGATTCGGTTTACCTCAGGGACGGCATCACCAAGTGGTTGAAGAACTGGAAGCGCAACGGTTGGCGCACCGTGACGAAAGAGCCGGTCAAGAACGCCGATCTCTGGCGCGAACTAGACGAAGTCACCGGCTCGCATCGCATTCAGTGGCGTTGGCTGAAAGGCCACGCCGGTCATCCGGATAACGAACGCTGCGACGAACTCGCCCGCGAACAGATTGACCAGCTCCGCAAGCAGCCTGTGATCATTCCCATCAAGGCAGCAATACCGGTTCAGGCCGAGTTATTGTTCTAGCAAGGCGTTTTGGGCACAAAAAAAGAGGCCGGGTTTCCCCGGCCTCTTTGATTTGGTTGAGAATTACGATTCGCAGCAACCGTCACCGGACTTCGCGGTGGCGACGGCGGCGTTGACTTCTTTTTCAGCGAGGACTTGCTGGATGTTGGCTTGGACGGAGTCTTTCTTGCCGGTGAGGTGGCCGCGGCCGGTGGTGACGCCGTTGAAGGCGTCGACGTGGGAGGCGTTGGCGACCGGCTGGGGCTTGGCGCCGAAGTTGTAGCGGATGAGTTTCCACGTGTCACCGGCCTGCTTGTCGATGCCGAGCGACGGAGTGGGTTCGTAGCCGCAGTGGGTCATGCAGTTTTCGCAACGCGGGTCGCGGACGACGCCGTCGTAGACGCCGTATTTGTCCCAGTCCACCTTGTCGAGCATCTCCTGATACCGGTCGTAGTGGCCGTCGGTCATGAGATAGCAGGGGGCTTTCCAGCCCTTGACGTTGCGGGTGGGAATCGCCCACGCGGTGCAATGGAGGTCGCGTTTCCCAGCGAGGAATTCGAGGTAGATGGGGCTGCCGAAGAAGGTGTACTTGTTGCCCCATTCGACGATGTTCTTGAACTTCTCGCGGGTGACTTTGCGGGTGAGGAAGAAATCTTCGGGCTGTTTGCCGAGCCGCTTGATCATGTCCTTCTTCGCGGCGTCGTATTCGTAGCCGGGGGTGATGGTGTGGCCGTCCACGCCGAGGTTGGAGAGGAAGTCGAACATCTTCTCCAACTCATCCATGTCTGTTTCCTTGTAAACGGTGCAGTTGGTAGCGACTTGGTAGCCGAGCACCTTGGCCATCTTGATGGCCTCGACGCATTCCTTGAAGACGCCTTCGCGCTCGACGATGAGATCGTGGATGTATTCGAGACCGTCGATGTGGACGTTCCAGTACATCCACTTCGTCGGGGCGATGCTGGGGCGGCCGTCGTTCTTGCCCTTGCGGATTTCGGCGGCTTCCTTTTCGGTGATCAAGTTCTTGGCCAGCAACTCGGCGAGCTTCGGTTCGGTGGCCGGGGAGTAGGTCCGGGCGAGCCATTCGCGCATTTTCTTCCGCATGAACATGCCGTTCGTGCAGATGTAGATGATGCGGCCCTGGTCGAGCAGGCCGGCAACGAGTTCTTCGATCTTCGGGTAAATCGTCGGTTCACCGCCGCAGATGGAGACCATCGGCGCGTTGCATTCCGCCGCGGCGCCGAGGCAGTCCTCGAGGCTCATCATGTCCTTGAGCGACGTGGAGTATTCGCGGATGCGACCGCAGCCGGTGCAGGTGAGGTTGCAGGTGTGCAACGGTTCAAGCTGGAGCACGAGCGCGAACTTCTCGGTGCGCTTGATCATCTGGTTGACGATGATGTGCTTGGCGATTTTGGCGGACAAAACGAACGGGAATCTCATTGCATCTCCTTTGGCTTACAGACTGTCGTCCAGTTGGGCGAGGGCCCGAATGCGGGCGACACGCCGGTAGAGCTTGGGCTGTTTGTAAAATTGTTCGAGGGCGCGCGACTTGCGTTCCTCACGCGGGATGGGCGGCAGCGGATGCCCCTGCAACCGCATGTACATGCCGAGCGCCATCAGCGGGAAGTAGTGCCGGTAGTAGTGATAGCGCAGATAGAAAACTTTCGGGAAGCCGGTGCCCGTGAATAATTCCTCGTTCCACGTGCCGTCGAGCTCTTGATGATTGAGGAGGTACTGGATGCCGCGGGCGACTTCCGCGGAGTTGACCTCACCGGCCGAGAGCAAGCCCATCAACGCCCACGCGGTCTGCGACGCCGTGCTCTTGCCGATGCCTTTGTAAGCCGGGTCGTCGTAGCTGCGGACGCTTTCGCCCCAACCACCGTCGGAGTTCTGTACGCCCTTCAACCACGCCACGGCGCGGCGGACGTACGGCTGTTCCATGTCCTCGCCAATGCACTGCAAGCCGCGGAGCACTTGCCACGTGCCGTAGACGTAATTCGTGCCCCACCGGCCGAACCACGAACCGTCGGCGCATTGGTCGCGCTTCAGGAACGCCAGCGCGCGCTGGACGCACTCGTCTTCGAGCGTGAAGCCGAAAAAGCTCAGGCATTCGAGGACCCGGGCGGTGATGTCGGAGGTGGCCGGGTCGATCATCGCGTTGTGGTCGGCGAACGGCACTTGTGTGAAGAGCCACTTGTCATTGTCGCGGTCGAACGCCGCCCAGCCGCCGTTGCTGCATTGCATGCCGAGCACCCAGCGGATGCCGCGGCGGACGGCGGCGGATTTCTCGCGATCGAACGATGTCTGGAGCCGGTTGAGCGCCATCAACACCATGATTGTGTCGTCGACGTCGGGGTAAAGCTCGTTGTGATACTCGAAGAACCAGCCGCCGACCGGCTTGTTCGGCTCGGTGTAGCGGTGGCTCTCGGAATGTTTCACGCACCAGTCGCTCGGACGGCGGACTTCCTTGTCCAACAACCACCGGGCGGCGCGGGTGAGGGCAGGGTGGTCGGGCGTCAGGCCGGCTTCGTTGAGGGCGTTGATCGAGATCGCGGTGTCCCAAACCGGGGAGAAGCATGGTTGAACGCGGAGCGTGTCGCTCTCGTTGATTTCGAGGGACTCCATTTCGCGGATGCCGTGAGCGACGAGGAAGCTGTCGTTGGTGTAACCGAGCACGCGCAGCGACATGACGTAGTTCGCCATGGCCGGGAAGATGGCGCCGAGACCGCCGGCCAGCCGGCCGTGGTCGATGATCCAGCGTTCGCACTTGTGCAGCGCGTACCGGCGGAAGGGCTTGAGCGGGTGCCGCTCGAAGAACTTCAGGTACGCATCGACGCCGAGGAAGAGGTTGTGCCAGGTGAACGTCCGGGCGTCCCGGGGCAGGCGGGTATCGCGGTCAGCCCAGAGGTCGTCGATGTTCCACTCGGGCTGGAGCGGCTTGACCGGCTCGTGGGCGCGGATGACCGCGAGCGGAACCAACATGCCGCGCGACCACGAGGACATGTTGTAGATGCTGAAACTGAACCATTTCGGCATCATGATCAGTTCCGGTGGGATGGCCGGGCAGCCGTCCCACGGATACAGACCGATCATCGCGAGGTAAATCTTGGTGAAGGTATTGCACTTGGTCACCCCGCCGGCGGCGAGGATGGCTTGCCGGGTGCGGAGCATGTGCGGAGCGTCGAGGGCGTCACCGGCCATCTTGAGGATGAGGTAGGCCTTGACCGAGGCGCTGAGTTCCATGGGGCCACCCGGGTAGATCGACCAGCCGCCTTGGGGGAGCACCTTGGAACGGATGTAGTTGGCGGCTTTGTGGAGCTTAGCGGCGTCGAACTGGTCGGTAAAATGGAGGTAAATGATGTATTCCGACTCCAAAATGGTGTCGCCCTCCAACTCGGCACACCAATGGCCGTCGTCTGCCTGCCGGTCCAGCAACCACTCTTGGGCGCCGGCAATGGCAGCCTGCAACTCATCCGAAATTTGGGAATAGCTTTCCTCAGTATGCATCGTGGGTTCCTGCGACTACAACCTCCTGCTCTTTGGTCGGCGCTATTATAATTGGCAATCTAGGCCTGTAAAGCCCAGAAATCCGCCAGTTCCTTCCGTAAGTCCTTGGAAATCAACAGTCGTCCTTCCTCAGACCACTCCGGTGGCATGAGCGTTGAATATTGGCTTTGGGCAAACCGACCGCACACCAGCACCGCTACCCCCCGGTCGGTCTCGCTACGAATCAGGCGGCCGACCGACTGGATGACCCGGTTCATTCCCGGGTAGAGATAGGCGTACTCAAACCCCTTGCCATACTTCTGGTCGTAATACCGGCGCATCAATTCCCGCTCGAAACTCACCTGCGGCAATGCGGGGCTGACCACAATGACACCGGACAGTAGTTCCCCGGGATAGTCCACCCCCTCCGCGAATACCCCGCCTTGCACCGCCAACACCAGCTTCGGTGGCACCGGGGATTTCAACGCCTCCAACACCGCCTGCCGGGCGGCATCATCCATTTTCGAAGTCTGGCAAATGGCCTCCGGCAGATATGCCGCCACCCCTCGCAAGAAATCGTAACTTGGGAACAACGCCATGTAATTACCGGCCCGAGCTGCGGCCGTCGTCTCGATGATGCCGGCAATCTTCTCATAATTACCGGCCCGGCGCTGGTACGTCGTCAGCACCGACGGCACCACCGTGATCAACCGGTTCTCCTTCGGGAACGGCGAGGGCAACGTCACCACCTCCGTCCGGTCGGCTGGCAACCCGAGCATCTGCCGGTAAAATTCTGTCGGCTGCAAAGTGGCCGACATCGCGATCACGCTGTGAAACCCGGCCATCCGCTCCGCCAACATCCGGGAGGCATCCTTGCAGACAATCTTCACGGACTCGCCCGCCGTCCGGTCGAACACATACGAAAACTCCTCGCCCTCCATTCCCAGAACCGCGCAGAACTGCCCGAACTCGGCGAAAAACTCATCGACAGGATCATCCGGTATCTGCCGGCCGCTCGACAGCTTGTCCAAGAGGTACCGGACCGCCAGCTTGTTCACCGTCGGGCGCAACTCCTCGAAAAATCCCCGGGGCGAATCCATCAGGAACTGACTGCCGGCTTCCTGTTCGACTTGTGTGTATTCATCCCCGGCCTGTCCGCCGGTCGATTCAAAGAACTCATTCAGCAACCGGACCAGCTTCCGAAAATCCCGCGCCAAGGGTGGCTCCATGTACCCGAACTGTTGCGTCAGCGTCCGCAACTGCGACCGGCGCAGCACCGGTGAGTAATAATCCTGCGCGCGCTGGACGAGGTTGTGCGCCTCATCCACGATCAACACCGTGTCGGAGTAATCCTCATCCAAAAAAAATCGCCGCAAGTAAACCTGCGGATCGAACACGTAGTTGTAATCGCACACGATGCAATCCGTCCGCTCCGCCTGCATCAGCGCCAACTCAAACGGACACAGGCTCACGCCCTGACCAGCCGTGATTAACTCGTCCGCCGACGTGACCGGCTTCAACCGCTCCAACACCTTCGTCCGCTCCAGTTTCAGCGCGAACATCTGCAAGTGCGGACAAAACTCCTCCCGGCAAGCGTACACATTGTTGATGCACATCTTCTCCCGCGCCCGCCATGCCACCGCGCTGACAGTGGCACAACCGTCCCGGTTGTGCGGGTCGGGGGATTGCACAGGCGAGACGCACGTGCCACTGATTTTTCGCAACGTCTCCAAAGCCTGCGCATGCTGCGTGTTCTTCGCGGTCACAAAAAACACCCGCAACCCCTCCGCCAACGCCTGCTGCATCACCGGGTAAAGCGCCCCGGCTGTCTTGCCGATTCCCGACGGTGCCGACACCAACAAATGCCGCCCGGCCTGCACCGCTGCCGTCACCGCGGCGATCATCTCGTCCTGATGCTGGCGCGGTTGCGGGAAGGGGAACTTCAACGCCCGTGCCACCGCCTTGCGAGCCGCCCGGCGTCGCTGGTTCTCTTGGGCTTGCTCGATCAGCGCGCGCACCCGGTCGGCAATCAGCACCGCGCAATCCGCAAACGGCCCGGGAATCTCGACATCCTTCCGCGCCCCGTCTGCCACGTTGATGAAGACCAACCTCCCCATCACAGCGCAACTGGAGGGCGCGGCTCCTGCCGCGCAGCGTTGTGGGATGCCTGGATTCGGCGCGGCGGGAGCCGCGCCCTCCAAAGTCACAAAGAAGCAGTAGAGCCGCAGTTGCTCGACGTAATGCGGATACGAATCCCGGCCCAGTGCCGCGAACGCCAGCGGCGTCTGCACGACCGACTTGATCTCCTCGATCACCGTCGGTCCGTCGCCCGACGGCGGGTACACGCCGTCAATCCGGCCTTGCACGGTGACGGCGAAACCATCCACGGTCGTCTGGTATTTCACGGCGATCTCCCGCGCATAGCCGGTCTGCAATTCCGCCTGCGCGCGCTGGTGTGCCACGTGCGCCTCGCGGCCCATCTCCATCCGCGCCCACACGCTCAACCCGGCCACGCGCCCCACCTGCATCACCGGCTCCGCCACGACGTCGCCGACGCCGAGCGTCACCTTCTTCTTCGCCAAATCAATTTTGACAGCCATCGTTTGCCACGCCTACACTAGCGACGTGCCACGGCACCTGACAAAGCTAATCCTGTTGCTCGCGTTGGTTCTGCCGGCCCGGGGGGAAGGGCTGCCGACGTTTGAGGATTTCCGGCGGGTGGACCGGATGCGGCGGATGACCGGCCAGTTGCAGACGGCGGAGCTGCTCGACGTCTCGCGGATCGACGTCCAACGTCTCATCGCCGCTGCGCAGAAGAACCCAGCCGATTGGCAGTTGCAATGGGGCGCAGCCGAGACGCTCGTCGAGTGGCCCAACAAGCGCGCGTTCTTCGAGTCGGCGTTGCAAGCGAGTGGAACCAACATCGCCATCGTTGCCCGGTATGCCCTGTTCGCCGCGCAGAACCGCGACCGCGAAGTGGCTTTGCCCTGGCTGCATCATCTGCAGAAGAAAGAGACCGACAACATCGTGCCGTGGTTGGCGGAATTGTGGTTGCTCGTCCGGCAACCGCCGGGTTCGCCTGTGCCCAGTGACGACATCCAGAAACTTCACCCCGCAATGTGGGCGACGAACTTCCGCGACTACGCCGCCAGCGCTGCCCGGGCTCGGGTCCGTTTGCTCGAAGCCGCCGGCTACACGCCGTACTCCGCACGCCGGTTGGCTTTCATGCCGGACATTCCTGCGCCGCTGTGTGCGCGCGATCTCATGACGACCACCGTGAAGGAAGAAGCCGGCCGCGACATTCTCGAAAAAAGCGCCCGCGCCATGCAGACCGGCGCGCCGTTCCTGCTTTACGAATTCATCGGCCAAAGCCTCGAGACCGCGCTGATGCAGTCGAAACCACTGGCCGGCACCGGGGCGGAGGCGCGTCTCCGATCCATCGAACTCGAATCCCGCCGGGATGATTTGAAAGCCTTGCTGGCTCGAGTGGAGCAGAACGTCATCGACATCGCCACCGAACAGGAAATGGTCCGGTATTTCGACGACGTCCTCACCTTCGGCGAGGAAAACGCCCTCCGCCGTCTCCTGACCGCCGCGGGCCGGTAGCGTTGGAATATCTTCATTGCGCCGTCCGGTACCCCTCGCTATAGTCCCACCGCAAGTTCGATGCGGACGTGGCGGAACTGGCAGACGCGCAGCGCTCAGGACGCTGTGGGTAACACCGTGGAGGTTCGAGTCCTCTCGTCCGCACCAACTTTTCAGGCTCAAATGAAAGTGCGCTTCATCTTCGGTCTTCTCTTGCTCACACTGCCGGTTCGGGCGGAATTGGCCGGGCGGATTACCGGCAACGAGCAGGCCGATGTGAATGGCAAGGTGATCGATTCACGCGAGCTGAAGCTCAACATCATTCCCCAGCGCACGTATGAGACTACCGGCCGCTCCGCGCTTTCCGACATCCAGTATCGGACGACTACCGCGCCTACCGGCACCGTCAATCTCGAGGAGAAGGATAACGAAATCCTCCGCCGCAGCCGAGGGTCGCGAGTTGTCATTCCGCAGCAGAATTTCACCGCCAAGCACGCGCGCGGGCTCGACAAAGAGATCCCGACGAAAGAAATCGCGCGCAAGGATGTTCCTACTGACAAGGCGGCCATCAAGGATCGCACCATTCCCGCGACCACCCCGGCCGGCGAAGCGGAGTTGGTCGAGCAGTTGAAGAAGCTGCAGACCCGGTAGGTAGTTTGTAGTCGCGCGATTCATCGCGCTCGGGGGAGGGGCGCCGATGAATCGGCGCACTACGAGCGATGGTGGCTTGACGTAAAACGGTTTTCCCGACAGACTCTGCGGTACTCCGACATGAGCACTTGGAAAGTTGCCCTCTTATCGGCTTTGATTCTGACGGCGCTGTGGTTGCTCAGCCCTTCCCGGTCGGAGCAGGCGCCGGAGCCCGGTGTGGTGGAAATCTCTTACATGGGCGGCGGGCCGATTTCCGGTGAGCTCGGCGATGCGGTCCGGGAATTCGAGGAGCTCAGCCGGCAAGCCCACGCCAAGGATCCTTCCAAGCCCATCTACCGGGTCGTGAGCGGCCAGAGTGCGTCGCGCGGTCAGACGGAGGACCCGACGCGGTTTCTCGTCGGCTTGGCCGGTGGGATGCCGCCGGATGTGATTCGCTTTGACCGCTATGCCGTGACGGAATGGGCGGCGCGCGGGGCATTCGCCGACCTGACGGAGTTTCTGAAGACCGACAACGAACTCCGGGCGGAAGATTTCTACGATTCGTGCTGGAACGAGGTCGTCTTCAAGGGCGGCGTGTTCGGCATCCCGGAGAAGGTGGATAACCGGGCGCTGTTCTTCAACAAGGACCTGCTCGCGCGGGCCGGCTATTCCGCGCCACCGGCGACGTGGGAGGAGTTGGAGACGATGGCGGTCAAGCTCACCGAGCGCGACGACCAGGGACGTATCCGCCGCATCGGGTTCGCGCCGAACTTCGGCAACTCGTGGCTCTACCTCTACGGCTGGATGAACGGCGCCGAGTACGTCAGCGCCGACGGCCGGGCTTGCACGTTGAACGAGCCGCGCGTGGTCGGGGCGCTGACGTGGATGACGAAGGTGTACGATTCGCTCGGCGGCGCGTCGGCGGTGAAGGCGTTTGAGTCCAGCTTCCAAGGCGGCGACCTTGATCCATTTTTGCAGGGCAAGATCGTGATGAAGATCGACGGGTTCTGGCAGATCACCGACACGATCGCGCAGTTCGGCAAGAACGTGAACTATGGCATCGCCCGGCCGCCCATCCCGGCGCGGCTGCGCGAGCAGGGCAGCAAGGTCTGCACGTGGGTGAGCGGTTGGTGCCACGCGATTCCCTCGACGGCGAAGCACAAGGAAGCGGCGTGGGAGTTCATCAAGTTCCTCTCCAGCAAACGCTGCGCGGAGATCATGAACGAGAGCCGCCGGCTCACGATGGAAAGCCAGGGGCGCGTGTTCGTCCCGACCCAGAACGCGAACAAGAAGATCAACGAATGGCTGTTCGAGAAGTACGTGTACAACAATCCCCGGATGGATCCGAAAGTGGGCAAGGCCGTCCGGGTCTTTAACGATTTGCTGGAAGGTCAGCCGTACCGGCCGGTGACGCCGGTCGGCCAGTTGATGTGGAACCAGCACATCAGCGCGACGGACAATGCGCTGTTCCACAAGCTCACGCCCAAGGAAGCGCTCGATCGCGCGACGGAAATCGTCCAGCGCGATCTCGACAAAGCGCTCAGCCCGCCGACCGGCAGCGTCGTGAAGTGGAGTTACTTCTTCGTGCTCTACGTCGTGATACTCGTCGGCATCGCGGTGGGCGTGTACTACTGGGACACGAGCGAGAAGTTCCGGGGACTGTTCGGCGCGAAGCTGGCGAAGAAGGGCGGCGACGTCGAGGGCGTGCAGAGCAGTTACTTCCGGTCGCAGTGGAAGGGTGGCTGGATTTGCGCGTTGCCGTGGATTATCGGTTTTGTGGTGTTTACCGGCGGGCCAATTCTGTTTTCCATCGTCA
This sequence comes from Verrucomicrobiota bacterium, assembly GCA_900299315.1. GTDB lineage: Bacteria > Verrucomicrobiota > Verrucomicrobiia > Palsa-1439 > Palsa-1439 > OMJI01. The sequence continues at coordinate 14,300 of OMJI01000215.1, forward strand.
TCAGCTTTTGCCAGTTCGACATCCTGAATCCCGCGCGCTTTACCGGCTGGGAAAACTACCGGTGGATGTTCACGAAGGACGCGCTGTTTTGGAAATCCATGTGGAACACCCTGTACATGGTCATCGGCATCCCGCTCGGCATGGCCGCCAGCCTCGGCATCGCGCTGTTGTTGAATCTCAAGATCCGGGGCATCGCGGTCTGGCGGACGTTCTTCTACCTGCCGTCCATCGTGCCGGCCGTCGCGTCGAGCATCTTGTGGATCTGGATTTTCAATCCGAATGCCGGTCTGCTGAACAACGCGCTCACCTCCATCGGAATCCACGGCCCGAACTGGCTGCAGGATGAAACCACGAGCAAGCCCGCGTTGATTTTGTCCTAACGACCAGATCGTGAGTACGAATTGAGGCGTTAAATGGGTGACACGTCCGAAAGGAGTGTTACCCATGAATCAACCAGAGAACTCAGAAC
>OMJI01000216.1 GCA_900299315.1 Verrucomicrobiota bacterium
CGGCCTCGACAGCGCCGCGTTGAAGAAGAATCCGCACGAGGGAGGTCTCTTCGTGGCGCGGCCCGGTGTGGTGGGAGTGGAAGCGGTCGAGTTTGCCGGGTAGTTACTTCCACATCATCAACAACACTGCCGTCACGGCGCACATGATGCCGGCGTAGCTGACGGGCGAGAGAATTTCCTTCAGGAACAACGCCCCAAGAATGTTGCTGGCGATGATCGAGATAGCGCCGAGCACGCCCATGACCTTGCCAAGCGGGATGTTCGCGAAGGCGTAAAGCTGGCCGAGGTTGGCGACGAATCGCAGCGCGGTGTAACCCCAAAACCAGCCGGTAACCAGCGTGGCCGCGCTGAAACCGTTTTGGGAAAGATACGCCCGCCCCCAGAAATCACTCGCGGTGAAAAGGACCTGCGCCGCGATGAGGACGAGAAGGGGAGCGCTCAGACGACCTCCGCGCCATTCGTGGCCCGGCAGACGTAAACCTGCGGCTTCAACTTCGTCGCCGCCTCGTACTCGCGGGCGACTTGCGCCGTGAACCGGTCGGCTTCACTCGCGGCCACCAGCGCCACCGCGCATCCGCCAAAGCCTGCCCCGGTCATGCGCGCCCCGAAACAACCCGATGCTTTGCGTGCGAGGTCGACGATGACATTCAGTTCCTTGTTCGTGACTTCAAAATCATCGCGCAGGCTGTCGTGGCTGGCATTCATCAGCGCCCCGAAGAGTACTGGGTCGCGCGTTTCTGCCGCACGCAACGTCCGGTCGTTCTCGGTCACGACGTGCCGGGCGCGCTTGTTTGTTTGCGGGGTGAGTTCCTTCACGGAGACATCGCGCAGCGCTTTCACGCCGAATTCCTTCGCCGCCGCCTCGCATTGGGCGCGACGCTCGTTGTAAGCGGACTCGACTAGACCGCGCCGGGTCATCGTGTCGAGAACCACGACCACGGTGCCGGTCGGCAGCGGCACGAGTTGGGTGGCGAGCGACCGGCAATCAATCAACAGCGCGTGATCAGCCTTGCCGGCGGCGGAAATCATCTGGTCCATGATGCCGCAGTTCACGCCGACCCACCTGTTCTCCGCGAGCTGGCCGAGTTTGGCCATCTGCGCCGGGTCCCATTTCAAATCGCTCACACACGCGAACGCCCGCGCCACCGCCAATTCAAACGAGGCCGACGAGGACAGCCCGGCACCCATCGGCACATCGCACGCGGTGACGCCTTCCCAGCCGCGGAGTTTGTGACCGGCCTGTTGCAGCGCCCACGCGACGCCCTTCGGATACTCGCCCCACTTGTTTCCCTGTAGTCGCGCTTGATAAGCGCGGTCTGCCGCGGCGCCGCCGTTACGAACGGCGGCTACAGTGGCTAGATCAAACTCCGCCGCCTCGCCGTGTTCCAGTGAGAACAACGAAACCCGGTCGTCCTTCCGCGGTCGCAACGCGATCCACGTGGCGCGGTCGATAGCCATCGGTAACACGAAGCCGTCGTTGTAGTCGGTGTGCTCGCCGATCAGGTTCACCCGACCGGGGGCGCGGACGATGAAGGTGGGGGCGGTGCCAAACTTCTGTTGAAAGGCGTCACGGACGCGCGGGGCAAGGTTCATGAATGCAGCGCATCCTAATGACCGGTCGCGGCGGCGGCAAGCTTGCGCACGACGAGCATGACCGGGGTGGGGCGCGTACCGTCTTGGGAGGGGCTGTTCACGATTTTCAAGTGGCCGGCGTCGGTGGCGAACATGATCGAGGTGCCACCGCCGTCGAGGTTGATCGCGTTGTGACAACCGAGTTCCTGCATCAGCCCGGCAAGCTCGTGACTGGACATCCCCTCGCTGAAACCGCGTTGCCGGCCGTCAACCACTACCATCACCAACGTCTTGCCGGCTTCATCGAACCCGATCGCGGTCCGGGGATGTCGCTGGCCGTCCTCCGGGTTGACGTTCTTTCCGTCCACTACGAGCGGGTTGAATCCGGCAATGGCGAGTCGCGCATCGGGCACCGGCTCTTTCAAGTCACCGATGTGGGGCCGATTGTCGGGGTCGATCCAGAAATTCCAGAAGCCCGGTTGCGGCAGGCTGCGTTGTTCCCGGGTGTTCTTCGCCCAGCCGCCGATGTCGACCGGCAAGTGCACGCGCCAATCCGGATGCGTACCGGGCGGCGGGGCCGGTACTTCGCCGAACGAGTTGGCGTTGATGGCCGCGACGATGTCCGGCTGGTTGACCAAGTCGGCAGGCTTTTCCAATTCCGCCTCAGCGGGGCCGGCGCCATCCGGGTCCGGAGCGATTACCAGATCCAGCGTGCAATCACCGGCGGTCAGATCAACCTTCAACACGTGGATCCGCAGCGGCCGGGGTTCGGTGCGTTGTTGGAACGTGTAGCGCGGCTCGGCGTTGGCGAGACTGGTGAGGAAGAAGCCGGCCAGCAGTAGAAAGGTTTTCACGCCCGGACCTTGATGACGACTTTCTTCACGTCGCTCGGCCCGTCGCATTCGAGGCACGGCGCGTGGCCGTCGGTGGGGAAGAAGATGGCGAACTGGCCGGCAATGAGACGGACCGGCGTGGCTTGCTCGGGCAGGTCGAAGAACGCGACGTCTTTTTCGGTCGAGTACGGCTGAGTCACCTTGGTCAACATCGCCAGCGGCGCCCAGAGCAATGTCTCACGGCCGGCGACGATGAACTGAATGTCGGTGTATTGCCGGTGCACCTCGAACTTCGCCTGCGCCAGCGGTCGTGTCTTGTAGGACTGCACCAGCGCATAGCAATCATGTCCGTCGATCTCATACCGGCCGTCCGCGAGATCGAGATTGGCGCGGGCCAGTAACTCAAACGCTGCCGGCCAGCGCGGGGAGAGCGAGGCGTACTTCTGCCATTGCGCGAGCGAGTCGACGATCATGCCCGGAGGTGTAGTGGCCGCCGTCCCCGGCGGCAAGCTGTTTCTGTCGCTTGACGCGCCCGGGTAAATCCTGTTCCCTCCGCCAATCATGGAAATCATTTCAGGACTCTTCGACCGGATGGTGCTGCAACGCGACACGGATAACTGGGTGGAACTCGCCGCCCCGACGACCGGTGATGTCTATCAGCACGTTGGTAAATCGTGGAAAAAGATCGGCCACGCCCCGCGCTTCAAGCTCGCCCGGCTGAAGGCCGGTGGGCCTTACGCCATCGCGCTCGAAGTCCGGCAGGGCGACCGCGTGGAGAAACTCACCGTGCGCGATGTGCTTGTCGGCGACGTGTGGATTGCCGCCGGGCAGTCCAATATGCAGGGGTGCGGCCGGCGCGAGTTTGCCGACAAGCCGCACCCGCAAGTCCGGGCGTTCTACATGGACGACCAGTGGCGCGAGGCGCGCGACCCGATTCACAACATGTGGGATTGCGTGGATCAGGTTCACATCGACATCTCCGGCAAGCAGAGCCCCAACACGACCCACGGCGTCGGCCCGGCCGTTGCGTTCGCGCAGGAGATGCGGCGGCTGACCGGCGTGCCGCAAGGCGTGCTCGCGTGCGCGCACGGCGGCACGAGCATGACGCAGTGGGACCCGAAGCGCCGCGACGAACTCGGCAAGAGCCTCTACGGCGCGACCTACCGGCGATTGCAAAAGAACGGCGGCCGCATCGCCGGCGTGATCTGGTATCAAGGCGAGAGCGACGCCAACCCGGACGCCGTGCCCCTTTACACCGCCCGGATGAAAGAACTCATCGCCGCCTTCCGTCGCGATGCCGGCGACCAGCGCCTGCCCTTTGTGCTCGTGCAGATTTCGCGGGTGACGAATTGGGGTGCGGGTGCCGGTGCGCCGTGGAATGCAATCCAAGACCAGCAGCAACGGCTGCAACGGCTCATTCCTCGCGTGGCGACCGTGCCGGCTATCGACTTGACGCTCGATGACTTGATTCATATCGGCGGCCCCAGCAACACGCGTCTCGGCAAACGTCTCGCGCAAGCCATGCACGCCGTGCGGACCGGTAAAGGCAAGCTGCCGATCCTGCCGGGGAAGCCCAAGCTCGAGGCCGATCCCGTCGACGGTCAGGCTGTGGTGACCATCCCGTTTGAAAACGTCCACGGCCGTCTTCGCAGTGGCGACCGGCCGGTAGGCTTTGCGGTCGCCAGCGGTGGAATTTCTGTCTTCGATACTCGACTGGCGGGCAACGCCGTCGTCTTGCGCTTGAGCGGTTCGCGGATGCAAGCCGAAGGCGCCCAGATCCTATACGGTGCCGGTTCGGACCCGATCTGCAACATCACCGACGAAGCCGACCGGGCGGTGCCGGTGTTTGGGCCGATTTTCGCAGGTGGACTCCGGGCGGTTCTCCCGTTCATTCGCCGGTTTGAAGTCACCGATCTGCTGCCGGGCGCCGGCAAACTTTCCGCCGTCAACTACCCTGCCGACTGCACGTGGCGCGTTCAGGAATATCCGGCGGACTTCGCCAACCGACGCGAAGAGATCGCGGCTGCCGGTGATGACCGGCTGATGTTCTACCGCTTCCGCTTCCGCGTTGCCGAACCGATGAAACTCGGCCTGCTCCTCGGCTACGACGGCCCGGTCAAGGCTTGGATTGACGGCCGGCAAGTCTTCCACGACCCCAAGGGCACCAACCCCGCGATCCCTGATGCCAAGCGCGTCCGCTTCACCGCCAGCGGCGAGCATGAAGTGGTGGTCGCGCTCGGCAGCAACGCCGGCAATGCCTGGGGTATCTTCGCGCGCCTGGAACGCTTCGACGTCACGCCCTCCCAACTCGCTGCCGGTGGCTACGCGATGCCGGTGGTGGTTTAAGAAATCGTCTGACGGCCGGGCTGGAGGGGGCGGGTGCTTCCCGGCAGAACCAGCGTGCCGGTGACGGCGGGCGGCAGTTCCACCGTACCTCCAGCAGGGGTGAGCTCCACTTTGATGAGGCCGCGCGGGTGGGGGATGACGCCTCGCGCCCACGTCAGTGGTCCGAGTTGCGGCTCGATGCGGACGGTCTTGAATCCCGGTGCCGCCGGGCGCACGCCGAGCAGCGTGGCGGCGTAGTGATAGAGCGGGTGCGCCCCCCAAGCGTGGCAATCGGACCGGCTCGGTTCGGGCATTTCGACGGTGGTTTTCAAGCCGCGTTCCGGCAGGTCAAACCAACCGGCCAGCCGTTCCAGTATCACGTCGGGCCGGTGCAACACGCGCAGGGCCTCGAACAGGTAATGCGTGAAGTAGATGGTGGTGTGCGCCAGCCCGGGAGTCTGGATCAACGTCTCGGCGAGGCGTTGCCGGATGGCGTCATCCACGCCGGCTAGCAACGCGAGGCATTGGGTGTGTTCGCTGAAATGTTGCCGGTCAAGATCGTGCGCGAAAAGTCCCCGCGCCTCATCCCAGAATCGGGCCTGCAAGGCGGTCGCCAGTTGGTCAGCCGCCCGGCGGTTGCGGCGGGCCAGTTCCGGTTCATGGGCGGCGTCCTCGAGTTCGGCGGCCAACCGGAGGGTGTACACGAACTGCCAGTTGATCAAGCCGTTGACCCCGGTATCGGCTGCGGGTGCCATGCCGTGGTGCCAGCCAGGCACCCAATCGCAGAAATTCCAGCCGGCCGGCGCCTCGACCAATCCGTCCGCGTTGCAGAACCCGTGGAACGCTTCCAACACCGCCCGTACGCCCGGCAGGCGCGCTGCCACAAACGCGGGGTCATCCC
>OMJI01000217.1 GCA_900299315.1 Verrucomicrobiota bacterium
ATCGGCCCCGGGCGGGACGACGATTTCACCGTTCACAACCAGCAGGAAATCGCCGAGATGGCCACCGCCACCGCGCGGGTGATGCGCATCTTGCTCGGCACGATTGCGAGCGTGTCGCTCGTCGTCGGCGGCATTGGCATCATGAACATCATGCTCGTCAGCGTCACCGAACGCACCCGCGAGATCGGCATCCGCATGGCCGTCGGCGCCCACGGTAGGGACATCCTGCTCCAGTTTCTGACCGAAGCCATCACGCTCAGTTCGCTGGGCGGCATCATTGGCATTGTGCTCGGCATCGCCGCCGCGAAGATTCTTTCCGCCGTCGCCGAATGGCCGACGCTCATCTCGACCAGCTCCGTCCTCGTCGCCTTCCTCTTCAGCGCCGCCGTGGGCGTCTTCTTCGGTTTCTACCCCGCCCGCAAAGCCGCCCAACTCGACCCCATCGACGCGCTGCGGTACGAATAGCTTGTTCTGCCGGACCGGAATCGCTACAACCGCCGGCATGCTTGACACAGCACTGCAAGCCGCGACGGAAGCCGGGAAATTGTTGCGCAAGAACTTTGGCTCGGCGTTGAACGTCAACCTGAGCACCCATCACGACATCAAGCTCGAGCTCGACGAGCAGGCGCAGGCGTTGATCACGAAGGTGATCCTCGCGGACTTCCCGGACCATTGCATCCTCGGCGAGGAAGCAGTGACCGGGAATGAGCGGGCCGATGTCCGGTGGGTTGTCGATCCGCTCGACGGGACGGTGAACTATTTCTACAACATCCCGCATTACGCCGTGAGCATCGCGGCGCAGCAGCGCGTCGGGAACGACTGGCAGACCGTGGCCGGGGTGGTGTACTCACCGGAAGTGGACGAGATGTTCGCCGCGGCGCGCGGGGAGCCGGCCACTATGAACGGGCAGGTCATCCGCGTGAGCAACCGGACGCAGTTGAACGAAGCCATCGTCGGCATCGGGTTCTTCAAGAACGAGGAGACGATTCGGCGCAGCCTGAAGGATTTTCAACACCTCGTCAGCCGTGTCCGCAAGATGCGGCTGATCGGCGCGGCGGCGCTCGACGCGGTCTATGTCGCGGCCGGTCGGTTCGACGCGTACATCGAGTACGGCATCAAGCTCTGGGACATCTGCGCCGGCGAGCTGATCCTCGAATGTGCCGGTGGCCAGACCCAGAAGGTGCCGGCCGACGAGCCGCACACGTTCGCCGTGAAGATGTGGAATGGGAAAATTCCGCTGGATTACCAAGACGGCGCTTGAGTTCCGGGCGTTGTTCGTTAGAGTCGCGCGCTCATGGAACCACATGGCTTGATGGTCGCGCCGTTTGTGTTGTTGCTCGCGGCAATTGCCCTGATGCCGTTTGTGGCGAAGCATTGGTGGGAGCATAACTTCCAGAAAGTGTCCATCGGGCTCGGGTTGCTGGTTGTGCTCTACTACGTCTTCGTGCTTCACAACGCGCCGCGGATGTTGACGACCGCGGTGGAGTATTGCGGCTTCATCGCCCTGATCGGTTCACTGTTTGTGATCGCGGGTGGCATCCACATCAACATGACCGGTCGCTCCACTCCCGCGGTGAACACCGGCATGCTCGCCCTCGGCGCCATCCTCGCCAATCTCATCGGCACCACCGGGGCGTCGATGCTGCTGATCCGGCCTTTCCTTCGCATTAACAAGTACCGGGTTGCGCCGTTCCAAGTGGTCTTCTTCATTTTCATCGTCAGCAACGTCGGCGGCGCACTGACGCCAATCGGCGATCCGCCCCTGTTCCTTGGCTATCTCAAGGGTGTCCCGTTTTTTTGGCTGCTGACGAAACCCAACGTGCTGCTGGCGTGGTTGCTGACAGTCGGTGTCCTGCTGACGCTGTTTTTTGTGCTCGATACCCTGAACTACCGGCAACACAAGCCGGCCGCTCAGGAAGAGGCGAAGGACCGGATCGAGTTGGAAGGGACGCACAACTTCATCTGGCTCTTCGTCATCATCGGGTTGGTGCTGGTGCAGAAGGCGGAGTTTCTGAAATCGCTAGAGCAGCTGCCGGTTTTCGCGTCGATGGGTGATGTGTTCGGCTGGGGACCGCAAAAGGCGGCGGAGAGCTTCACGGCGGTGGTGATTGCCGGGTTGATGATCGGCACCGCCTGCCTCGCCTACAAGTTTGCCAATCCGGATGCCTTGAAGGAAAACGAGTTCAACTTCGGCCCCGTCCGAGAGGTCGGCTTCCTCTTCGTCGGCATCTTTGCGACGATGGTGCCGGCGTTGGATTTACTGGAGAAGCACGCCGGTGACCTTGGAATCACCAGCGTCCGGCAGTTCTACTGGGGCAGCGGCGCGCTCTCGAGCGTGCTCGACAACGCGCCGACGTACTTGAACTTTCTGACCGCCGCGATGGGCTTGCAGCATCTCTCGCTGGAAATCCCGGCAAATGTCGCCAACATCCTCACCAGCCCAACCTTGTCGCAGTACGTCGTCGCCGTCTCGCTTGGCTCGGTCTTCTTCGGCGCCAACACCTACATCGGCAACGGCCCGAACTTCATGGTGAAAAGCATCGCGGAGACTGCCGGGGTGAAGTGCCCGAGTTTCTTTGGCTACATTTTCAAATATTCGCTGCCGATACTGATCCCCATCTTCACGGTCGTCGCGCTCCTGTTCCTGCGCTGACGAGGTCACCGGTTAATCAGGCGTTTCACGACCGCGATGAACACGCCGGTCAGCAACAAGTTCACCGCCAGCGACAACACTGCCACCGTCAAAGTCGGCCCGCCCAGGCCGTAGGAGAGCGAAATCACCAGCACGCCCGCGCCCACTTCGCCGCGCGGGAACATCCCGACGGCCAGCGCCAGCCGTTCGCGCAGGGGCGCTTCCCGCCGGTAACACAGCGCCGGGAACATCTTCCCGATGTTCGATAGGATCGTCACCGCCAAGACGTGCCACGCGATCGTTCCCCAGCCCGGGAATGCTTTCTTGCGGGCCATCACTTCGGGCGCGATGCCGCTGTACTTCAACACCGGAGTCGTCTCCGGTGGCGTGAACTCTGCCTCGGGCATCAAGCCGGTCGCCTGCGCGGACGGGGCCGGTGCCTTGTCGGGGTTGATCGGCGGCATGGAGAGCCCCACCAGCACCATGAACGATGCGGAAACAATTGTCCCGATGAGCATCTCCGTCCGGTCGATTTGCAATTCGTGATTCGGCTTGATCATGCAACCGAGCACGAAGGCCGGGAGCAGCACTTCGAGGTGGATTGGCACTTGGGGATCAATCTCCTTGCTGACGATGTAGATGACTTCACTGATTGCCACGATGATCACGCTGTAAAACAACGTCCACTTCCAACTGCTTGGCAGGCGCAGCACGTGCATATAGCGCCACGCCAAGCCCAGCATCACCATGATGAACGCCACGATGCCCCAAAGCTGCCAGTGATTCCCCACCAGCAACATCTTCAGTGGGATCATCAGCAAGATGGTATCGAGGTCGTCGAAGATCGCCAGCACGCGCGCCTTCTTGAAGACCCACGTCGTCGCCAAGCCCGCCGCGGCCAGCATCGAGAACAAGACCCCAGCGGAGGTCGGGGAGGCAAACCGCCCCTCCAGCAAAACCTCGCGCCACAAGTCGCCGTGCCCCCACATTTCCCGGGGAGCCATCGCAAACACAAAATAGAGCGCGCAAAAGATCCACGGAAACGCCGCCGCCGTCCCGGCTACGAGATAATCCCACGCGTATTGCCGGGGTTTCGACTTGTCGACTTCGAACTCGAGCCCGACGTGGATCATGATGAACGACAACGCCACCATCGTCGCCAACCGGATCGCCGTCGCCCCATCTCCATTCAGAAATTGCGACCCAATCAATCCACCGAACAACAGCAAAGAGAAGAGCAGGACTTTTTTCATATAGTCAATTCAGGTTGAGCAATGCTCTTCGGCGTGACCGCCGCTGGTTTATTTTGGTCCAACATGGCGGCGGACTGTAGCAATCAAGTCCGGAAACTCAAGTCGCTGCTTGTTTCTGGGAGGGGCGACCGGCCCTGCAACTGAGTTCATGGCCGGTGAGGGCGATGAGGATCAGGGCGGCGGCGATGAGGTGGCCGAGGGTGAAGATGCCGAGGTAGTGATGCTCGTAGTCGCCGCGGAAGAATTCCACGGCGAAGCGGAGCGCGCCGTACGCGAGCATGTAGAACCACCAGACTTGGCCGGGGAAACGGCGGTGCCGGTGGTAGAGCATCAGGCCGGTGAAGATGGCGAGGTTACCGGCCACCTCGTACAACTGCGTGGGGTGGACCGGGATGTTGTGCATCACGTGCGGCGGCGGGAATTTCACGGCCCACGGCAGGTCGCACGCCTTGCCGTAACAGCAGCCGTTGAAGAAGCAGCCCAACCGGCCAAACGCGTGACCAAGCGCAACTGACGGCGCGAAGATGTCGGCGAGTTTGAGAAAGGGCAGCTTGTTCGTTCGCGTATAGAACCAACCGGCCAGCGCCGCGCCGATGAAGCCACCGTAAAAGACGAAACCTTCGCGCAGCGACCGGATTCCCTCCTCACGCCAGCCGCCGATGAAGTCCGACCAGAAGAAGACGATGTAGAACAGCTTCCCGCCCAGCATCCCGGCCACAATGAGCCAAACGCCGAGGTTGTTGATTTGCTCGGGGCTGATTCGCTCGCGCGCGGCCCGACGCCCGGCCAGCCACAGCCCGAGCGCGAAGCCGATGGCGACCATCACGCCGTACATCGCAATGGTGAAATCGCCAAGTTTGAGGAAGACCGGGTGCAAGGGACGCTATTCCGCCAGCTTGATTTCGTTCCTTTCGAGAGTCGTGCCCTCGGACCTGGCGAGCTCGACGAGGGACTTGTCGTAGTCGGCCCGGGCGCGGAGCTCGGCCGACCGGGCGGCGGCGAGTTGGGCTTGGGCTTGGAGGACGAGGAAACTGGTGGAGGTACCGGCGCGAAGTTTTTCCTCTTCGGCCTTGAGCGATTCCTCGGCAAGCCGGGTGGCGGCCCGGGTGGCATCGACGCGTTTCAAATTCGTGGCGACCTGGCCGACGGCGTTGTCGACGTCGACGATGATCTGTTGTTCGAGTCGCTTGAGCGTGAGCAGCGCCTGTTCTTCCTGGAGGCGGGACTGCCGGAGATTCGCGCGAGCCTGCCGGTTGCCGAGCGGGATGCTGACGATCACCCCGGCGCTCCACTCGGGATTGTCGCCGCTGCCCACGTTGTCGGTAAAAGAGCCGAAGCTGCCGCCGCGGCCGTTGAAGCCGTAGCTGCTGGTGAGGTCGATCTGCGGCCAGAGCTGGTTCCGGTTGTATTTCACGAGAATGCCCTGCTTCTCGACTTCGTGTTGCTGCTGCCGGTAGTCAGGGCGGGTGGCCAACGCGGTGTTGATGCTGCGAGCGGCGTCGAGTTCCTGCATCTCGACCGGCGGCTGGTCGGTCGGCACGAGGCTGACGCCGCGAAACTCGGTGACGTCCTGGGAGATGAGGCGCTTGAGCGCGTTCTCGGCATCCTTGATGGCGCGCTCGGCGACGATGACAGCCTCCTCGCGTTCCGCCACCCCGGCTTCCGCCTGCGTGACGTCGAGCCGGGAGAGAACGCCGACTTGGACGCGCTTGCGGTTGTCCTCCAGCAACGCCCGGGCGCGGTTGAGATCCTCCGACTTGGCCCGGTGGTCTTCGATGGCGAAGACGAGATCGTAGTAGGCATTCTGCGTGTCGCTGACGGTGTTGATGACCTGCCGGGTAAACGCCTGCTCGGCGATCTGTTTGTTCTGCCGGGCCACGCGGATCTGGGCGGTGTTCGCGCCGAGGCCGAAATTTTTCAGCAACGGCTGCGTGAGCGTAAGGCCGGCAAACCCGACATGCACCGCCGACGGCGCGAGCGTGCCTTCATTCCGGGCGTCGAAGGCAGTGAGCTCGTACTGTGTGCCGGTCGGCAGCTTGCCAGCGAGGCCGGAATTGAAGTTCCAAGTTTGGGAATCGATCGAACTCACGCCCAGCGCGACGGCGCGCTCGGGACTGAGCGGCTCGGTAGCGTCGGTGTAGGTGGCGCTGCCGGTGAGCGCAGGGTCGAACGCGCCTTGCTCGCGGATGATGCCCCACGTTTGGATTTGCGGATTCAGTCGCTCGATCTTGACGTCGAGGTTGTTCGCCAACGCCCGGGTGATGCAATCGCGCAACGTCAGCGATTGCGTTGTAGCCGCGCTTGGCAAGCGCGGCTCTTCGGCCAAGACGACCGGACCGCGCTCAGCGAGCGCGGCTACAAGGAGGGCGGCGACCAGCGATTTCATTTGTTGGGCTCCAGAAATTGCACATCGGTCAGGCCGAAGACGTGGAGAAAATTGCGGATGGTCTTTTGCGCGTTGGACTGGGCGTCGCGGAGGATGCCCATTTCGAGGGCGCTGGCTTGGACGTGTTCGAGCGCGATGCGGCGTGCCTTTTGGTCGAGCTCGGGATTGAACGACACCCACGGCGTCCACCACGTCTTCTGGCGATCCCAGACCTTGGTGTTCTTGTCATCGATGTAGACGCGGAGGATTTTCGCGGCCGGGAGGCGCACGGTGACGGCGCCGGTCGGGGCGACGGTAACGTCGTTGGTGGTGAGTTGTGTGAGGTCAACCCCGCCGAGCACGTCGGCTTGCACCAGCAGGAGCAGCGATTCGGAGCCGAACGGGATCTTGTCCTCCTGCAAACCGACGACCTTTTGCAGGCCGTATTTCACCGTGACCAACTCGCTGAGCTGTTGAATCTCACGGAGGACTGCCGGCGAATCAGCCAAAGCGTGGACGGCCCCGGTCTTCGGCGCGCGGAAGAAGTACAGGTAGCCGCACAAGACCGCGAGCACGATGGCCAGCGCGGTGACGGCGTAAAGTTTGAGACGGGCCAGCATGGTTCACCAATCACGCCGGTGAAACGTCCGGTACTCCCCGACGCCGAGTTGCCGCGTGTATGGCTCGATGCCCTTCAACATGACCATGTACTGGTAGCCGACCTGCAAACCGAGCGTGCCGTTGAACGAATTGTCATCCACTGCGTACGTCAGCAACTCATTCTCCACGATGCCGTGCGCCGGGATCTTGATCGATTCCGTCTGCGTGCCGGTCGTGGACGGTTGGAAATAGTCCTTATCGCCGTCGATCAGGATGAAACATTTCCGGTCCAGCGCGATGTCGTACGGGTTTGGATTCGAGAGCACCACGTTCACGATCACCACCCGGCCGCTTTCCGTCCGGCCGATCGTCGTCTCGGCGAGGCGCGCCACGTAATTTGTTCCGCCATACGTCCGCACCCGGTGGGCTTGGCCGAACTGCCGGGCTTCCTGCACGCGCGTCAACGCCATGATCACCAAGCACACCCCGATGATCGCCAGCGCGATGCCCCCGATGATGAGTTGAAGTCTCCGGTTCAATGCGTGTGCCCCACCGCCAGCGCCACCGCTCCGATGATTGCCACGCCCAGGATGAAATTGGCCAGCACCACCGCCTTCGCGTGCTTGAGCAACTCGCCGAGCACCGCGTGCGTCGCCAAAAACACAAACCCGCCACCGGCATGCGCCAGGATGGCCGCCAACCACCACGCCTGCCGGCCCGTGTCGCCGTGTCCCAGCACCAGCAAGCCAATCAACCCGCCAAGGACCGTTGTCGCCTCCACCGCGTCCACCCACGTCAGCGCCTTGCCGCGCGTGAATCCGGCCCCGAGCAACAAAGCGCCGAGCGCCAAGCCCTCCGGTATCTTGTGCACACAGACCGCGATCAACATCGTCGCATCCATCTCCCCGCCGTGCTCGTGCCCGGCCGCCACCGCCAAGCCGTCCATCGTGCTATGCACCGCCAGCGCGATGATCAATGCCGACGCGATTTCGCTGAACCGGTGAGTCGTCGCCTCGTCAAAGTGACTCGCCGCGCAAGCCGGGCAGACGTGATAGACGTACTTGCTGATGAGCAGGAACACCACGTAGCCCGAAGCCAACGCCACCACGAGTTGCCACCAACCCAACTCGTGCCGGCATTCGGGCAAAATCGAAAACACCGTCACCCCCAGCAATGTGCCGGCCGCCAAGCTGATTAAGCCGCACAACCGCCGGTGCGAAATGCCCACCGCCGAGCTGATCGCCCCGCCGGCGACCGCCAGCAGAAACGCCACCACCACCCGGCCAAATATAGAAATTGATTGCTCCAACAAATTCTCCTCGTTGCGCGCGCACCTTAGCGGACAACACGCCAAATGTCACCGTCCGCCGCCGCCCTCGTCCATCCAGCGCTTCGCCAGCTCCTCCTGCGCGACTTGGATCCGGGCGCGGACGTCGGCATTGCTCGTCGCCTCCGCCAAGTCGGCCAGCAAGGCCACCCGGCCTTCCAAGTCCGGTTGCGTTCCCGCGGCCGGTCGGCTCAACGACTCCACCGCGGCAATCAACACGGCCGGGTCCGACTGCGGGTTGGCGAACAGCGCCTGCAACTGCTCCACCGCCTTGGGATCCGTCTCCACCGTTTGCGCCAAACGGCGGGCGGCTGCCAGACCGTCTTCATGCCGGAACGGAACCCTGCGGCGTGGCGTCGGCTCCGGTGGGGGAGCCGGTGGTGTGGCTTCCTTCAATTCCGTGATCGTCTGCTCCAGCCGATGCGTCTCCGCGGCGAGCCGGGCGTTCTCCTGCTGCGCTGCCTCTAATTCCGCCGCGTGTTTCTCCGCCGTGGCCTGTGCCACCGCACCCCGGTCGGATGACTGCCAGAGATGCGCGTACAGCAGGCCCACGCCGCCGCCCACCAAGCCGCCCACCCACAGCCCGATGGCAAACGCGACAGACGGTTTCATGGCCGGGGACTATACCCGGTAAGTCCCTCGCTGCGAAGCGTGGAGTTCTGGGCGGTTGGTTTTGGGGTTGAGTTTCGCGGCGTTCTGCCGTAAATCGTCCAGCCGCGTCGCGACGGATGTGCGCCCATAGCTCAACTGGATAGAGCGTCGGTCTACGGAACCGAAGGTTGCAAGTTCGACTCTTGCTGGGCGCGCCACCCTTTCCGCAGGAATCGTGGA
>OMJI01000218.1 GCA_900299315.1 Verrucomicrobiota bacterium
GCTGGCCCGGCGTGAGTTGTTTGTCGCGCTGGTGGGCGATGCGATGGACAAGCTGGGGTTGCAGCACCAATTCCTGCCGCCGCAGATCCAGCCGCTACACCGATGCCTTGAAGGCCAACCGCGAGATCGTCGGACGCCGGGTGCGCGACAACTTGCTCAAGAAACACATCGAACCCCTTTTCTGCTGATCCGTTTGTTGGCGCTTTGATCCGTTCGCACTTCGACCGCCTGAACCAATGAAAATCACCAAACTCGAACCGATCATCCTTCATGCTCCCGTCACGCGCGGAGGCATCGCCGACAGCACCCACAAGCTCACCCACTGGGGAGCGCCCGGCGTGGCGGTCCACGCCGACAACGGTCTCGTTGGCTATGGGTTTTCCGGCACGCACGCGCATCTGCCCACGGACCGCCTCATCGCCGATTGCATTGTCAACAGTTACGGCCCGCTGCTGGCCGGCGAAGATCCGCGCGAAGTGCGCGCTCTCTGGGAGAAACTGCACAAGCAATCGGAAATCTACTGGGTCGGCCGCGCGGGCATCACGCATCTGGCCCTGGGCGCCATCGATATCGCGCTCTGGGATTTGAAAGCCAAGGAGGCGGGTTTGCCTCTGTGGAAACTGCTCGGCGGATCGGCCTCGAAAAAAGTCGAGGCCTACAACACCGATGGCGGATGGCTCAACTGGCCGCTTGAGGTGATGGTTTCGGATTGCAAACGTCTCGTCGAGGAAGAGGGCTACCGCGCCGTGAAACTCAAGGTCGGGGGCCCGAATCCCAAGGAGGATCTCCGGCGCGTGGAGGCCGTTCGCAACGCGCTCGGGCCGGACATCCGGATCATGACCGATGCCAACGGCCGCTGGAGCCTCCCGCAAGCGATCCAGACCGCAAGCCGTCTCGCCGACTTCGATATCGCCTGGATCGAGGAACCGATTTACTTCGACGATGTGGATGGCCACCGGCGCCTGGCGGAAACGATCGCCACACCCGTGGCCTTGGGCGAACAACTCTACACGGCCTCGCATTTCCGGGACTTCATCCAGGCCGGTGCCGTTCATTATGTGCAGCCGGATGTGGTGCGTCTCGCGGGCGTCACCGAGTTCTGGCAGGTCGCCGACATGGCCTGGTGCAACAGCCTGCCTGTGGCGCCGCATGTGGGGGACATGTGCCAGGTCCACCGTCACCTTTGCTTTGCGCATCCGGCCTGCTCCCTTCTCGAATACATTCCGTGGCTGCGCGACTGGATGGAGGAACCCGCGAAGATCGAGGGTGGCCACTACATCGCGCCCGAAGCTCCGGGCGCTGGGATGACGCCAAGCCGCAAGGCGCTCGCGGAAATCAACAGGGCTTGATTCGCTCAACGAAAACCTAATGAATCCGCGCGCATTTCAAATTCATCCATCGGACTCCGTGGCCGTGCTGCTCGAAGATGCGCAACCCGGGCCGGTGAGTTTGCTCGGGTCGCCTGCCGCATCCACGATTTCTGGAAACCAAGCCATCCAGTTGGGGCACAAGATCGCGGTGCGTCCGCATGAGACCGGCGAAGCGGTGATCAAATACGGCGTCCGTATTGGTCACGCCACGGCGCCCATCGCCGCGGGCGACTGGATTCATCTTCACAATTGCGCCAGCGATCTCGACGAGCGCTCGAACACGCTCGAAGTGACGACCGGCGCCCCCACCGACACCGTTTATGAGTAGCAACCGCCCCTTCATCCACGAGGACTTCCTTCTCGACACGCCCGCCGCCCGAGAGCTCTACCATCGGCACGCGGCCGACCTGCCGATCATCGACTACCACTGCCATCTCCCCCCCAAGGAAATTGCCGACGACATCCGCTGGGACAACATCGCCACGCTCTGGCTCGGGGGCGACCACTACAAATGGCGGGCGATGCGAACGGCTGGCGTCAATGAACGCTTCTGCACCGGCGACGCATCGCACTGGGAGAAGTTCGAGCAATACGCCGCAACGATGCCCAAGCTCCTGCGCAACCCCCTCTACCACTGGTCCCATATCGAACTCGCCCGTTATTTCGGTATCAGCGGCCGCCTGCTCAATCCCGAAACCGCGAGCGGCATCTACGAGCATTGCAACACGCTGCTGGCCCAGCCGGATTTTTCCAGCCGGGGCCTGATGAAGAAATCCAAAGTCGAAGTCGTCTGCACGACCGATGATCCGGTGGATTCCCTGGAGCACCACGCCGCCATTGCCGCCGATGCTTCGTTTGATATTCAGGTGCGTCCGACATGGCGTCCCGACAAGGCTCTCATCATCGACCAACCCGCCGCCTTCGCCGCATGGCTTGAGGCGCTGGAGAAAGCCTCGGACATCAGCATCAGCACGCTTTCCGAACTCATGGCGGCTTTGCAGAACCGTCACGATTTCTTTGCTTCGCGCGGATGCCGGCTTTCCGACCGGGGCGTGGACACAGTGTGGGCAGAAGATTGCCCGGAAAGCGAGGCGGCGGCGATTTTTTCCAAGGCGCGGGCTGGAGGCCCCGTGACGCCTGAAGAAGCCGTGCGCTACAAATCCTATCTTCTCCACGAGCTCGCCGTGATGGATGCAGCCAAAGGATGGACGATGCAGATTCACTACGGAGCGCTCCGCGGCGCCAACACGCGGATGAAGAAACTGCTCGGCGCGGATTGCGGATTCGATTCCATCGGCGACCTGCCCGTGGCCGCCGCGCTTGCAAGGCACCTCGACCGGCTCGACCTCGCCGAGAGCCTGCCCAAGACGATCATCTACAACCTCAATCCCCGCGACAACGAACTCGTCGCGACGATGCTGGGCAATTTCCAGGACGGCATCACTCCCGGCAAAATCCAGTTCGGCAGCGGCTGGTGGTTCCTCGACCAGATCGACGGCATGACGCGCCAGATCGAGAGCCTCTCGCAGCTCGGCCTTCTCAGCCAGTTCGTCGGCATGCTCACCGACAGCCGCTCGTTCCTCTCCTACACGCGCCACGAATACTTCCGGCGGCTTCTTTGCAATATTCTTGGCAACGACATCGAGCGGGGACTTCTGCCCAACGACTTCGCGCTGGTCGGAAATATGGTGGAGGACATCTCCTACTACAACGCCCGGCGCTACTTAGGGTTCTACGCATGAAAGTTGTCAAGTTCGAGCTTTGGGAGTGTGTTCGCAACGAGAACGTGTTTGACGCCGCCCGCAGCGGCTCCGCTCCGATGCCATGGGATGTCGTTGTGTTGAGGCTCACCGCCGACAACGGCGTATCAGGCGTGGCCACCGCCTGCGCGGCACGCTCCGGCCGCATTACGATGGACTATCTCAAGGAAATCTGCGCGCCGGTGGTTCTCGGGCGCGATGCCACCGAGCGCGAGGCGATCTGGCAGGAATTTCGAACGATCGACAGGCACATAGCGTTCTTTCCGAATTTTATCACCGGGCCTATCGATGTCGCTCTCTGGGACATTGCGGCCAAGAGCGCGAACCTGCCGCTCTTCCGCTACCTCGGGGCCTGCCGCACGTCGCTTCCCGTCTATGCCAGCAGCCTGTGGAAGAATACCCCCGCTGACTATGTTGTTGAAGCGAAGCAATACGCCACCCGCGGTTTCAAGGCCTACAAGGCGCACCCACCCGGCCCATGGCGGCTGGATATCGAGATCCATCGTGCGCTACGTGAGGAACTCGGAGCGGCGCATGTCCTCATGACCGATCCGGTCGCCGACTATACGCTGGAGGCGGCTATTCGCGTTGGACGGGACCTCGAAAAGCTGGACTTCCACTGGTTCGAGGAGCCCTTCCGCGATCTGGAGTTTTCCAAATACGCCGAGCTCTGCCGCGTTCTTGACATCCCGGTGGCGGCGACCGAGGCGCTCTCGGGAGGCATCCACTCGGTCGCGCAGGTGATCGCCCTCCGCGCCGCGGACATTGTCCGAGCCGATGTTTCATGGAAGCAGGGAGTCACCGGAACGCTCAAGGCCGCGCGCCTCGCCGAGGCCAACGGCATGCAATGCGAGATCCATTGCACCACAATGGGACCGATGGATATCGCCAACCTCCATGTCTCGTGCGCGATCTGCAACTGCGAGTATTTTGAACTCCTCGTGCCGGAGGATTTCTTCCGGTTCCCGATGAAGGACCCGTATCCAATCGACACGGAGGGCATCATCCATGTTCCTGAAAAACCCGGCCTCGGGGTCGAAATCGATTGGGAGGCCGTGGAGAACACCTGCCGACAGCATGTGAAGCTCGAATTATGAACCCGCACGGTGCTGAAATCTGGCAGGGCTGGCTGCGGCCCGATGGGCGCAAGGGGATCCGCAATCTCGTGCTGGTGATCTATACCGTCGAATGCGCCCAGTTTGTGGCCCACGCGATTGCGCAGGGGGAGGAGGACGTGCATGTAATCGGTTTTCCGGGCTGCTACGACAACGCCTACGCCATCCGGCTCATGCTGGCGCTCGCCCGGCATCCCAATGTCGGCGCGGTGCTGAGCGTCGGACTCGGCTGCGAATACACCCAGCCCGGTCGGATCGCCGAAGTCGCGCGCGCCTCCGGACGCCCGGCGGAATCATTTTTCATCCAAGAGGCAGGCGGCACATCCTCCAGCATCGCCAAGGGAAAGGAAATCGTTTGCAGCTTGCGGGAGCGCATTCGCGCGGAGGCAGTGCGCGTTCCTATGACACTCGCCGACCTCACCATCGGTTGTGAATGCGGCGGCTCCGACGGCACTTCGGGGTTGGCGGGCAACCCAGTGGTCGGGCGTTTGTTCGATCGCCTGGTGGATGCGGGCGGCACGGCAATCTTCGAGGAAATCGTGGAGATGATTGGCCTCAAGCCGCTCCTGCTCGAACGCGCCGCCTCGGCGGACGCCCGCGTTGTTCTTGCCTCGGCCTATGACAAGGCGGAGGCCTATTGCCACGCCGTCCGCCAGTTCTCGGCCTCGCCGGGCAATTTTGCAGGCGGCCTCACGACCATTGAAGAAAAAAGCATGGGCGCGTTCTGCAAAAGCGGGACGCAGCCAATCCAAGGTGTGATCAAGGTCGCCCAACAGCCGCCGCATCCCGGTCTTTGGCTGATGGACAGCGTGCCGGATGCCCATTTCATGCAGTTCGGCTACACCAACCCGAACGATTCGGAGGGGATCATGGATCTCATCTCGGGCGGTGCGCAGATCGTGCTTTTCGTCACCGGGCGAGGCAGCGTGATCGGCAGTCCCGTTGCGCCGCTCATCAAGATCACCGGCAACGCTCAAACCTATCAGCGCATGAGCGAAGACATGGACTTCGACGCCAGTCCGGTGCTGACCGGAGGGGAATCACTTGATGCCGCCGCAAATCGTCTGCTCGATCTCGTTTATTCCGTGGCCTCCGGCCAATTATCAAAGCCCGAAGCAATCGGCCATCGTGAGTATTTTCTGATGTACAAACACCAAAACGCGCCCGGCCTCAAGGAAGGCTGCCGCGCCTGATGACAACCTATGAACACTTATTGGAAAACCGATGCAGAACTCTTCGCCATTGCCCGGCGGGAGCTATTTACCGCCGTCGTCGGCGACGCGATGGACAAGATGGGGCTCCAGCACCAGTTCCTGCCGCCCGAGATCCGGCCGCTGCGCGACGACATGGTCGTGATCGGCCGCGCCATGCCCGTGCTCTCCGTGGACGTCTTTGCGGAGAAGATGTTTGGCACCGCCAATCCTCTTATGGAAAAACCGTTCGGCCTCATGCTGGAGGCGCTGGATGCTCTGCGGCCCGGTGAAATTTATCTCAACACCGGCTCCTCCCCGCGCAACGCGCTCTGGGGCGAACTCATGAGCATCCGCGCAGGCAAGCTCGGTGCCGCAGGCGCCATCGTCAACGGCTACTCGCGCGATACCAACGGCATCCTCGCACTGAATTTTCCCACATTCTCCTGGGGGCGTTACGCACAGGACTCCGCCCCGCGCTACAAGGTCGTGGACTTCCGGGTGCCGATTGAAATCGGCCATGCCAGGATTCGCCCTGGCGACATTCTTTTCGGTGACATCGACGGAGTCTGCGTGATTCCGGCTGAGGCCGAGGAGGAGGCGTTCACCCGCGCCATTGAAAAGGCGAGGGGAGAGAAGCTGGTGAAAGCCGCGCTTCTTGAGGGGCTCTCCGGCGTGGAGGCCTTCGAAAAATTTGGAATCATGTAAATCTATGAAAAACGAACTGCTCAAAGCATTTTCCCTGGAGGGCGAAACCGCCCTCGTCACCGGTGGAGGAACGGGCCTCGGCTTCGGGATCGCGACTTGCCTGGCTGCCGCCGGCGCCAAGGTCGTCCTGGTGGGGCGGCGCGAGGCCGAACTCTCTGCCGCCGTTGCGGAAATCGGCCCGAGCGCGTGCTATGTGGCGCACGACATTACCCAACTCGAAAAGGCGCAGGAACTTGTGCAAGCCGCAGAACAGGCTTCCGGTGGCCCGATCTCGATCCTCGTCAACAATGCCGGGATCCACATTAAGAAGGCCGCCGTGGACACGACACCGGAAGAATTTCAGTCGGTTCTGACCACGCACGTTTGCGCCGCCCACGCGCTCAACCGCGCGGTGCTCCCCGGCATGCTGGAGCGCCAGCATGGCAGCATCCTGCTCACCGCTTCCATGGCCTCGCTGATGGGCATGCCGCTCGTCATCGCCTACAGTGCCGCCAAGAGCGCCTATGTGGGCATGGCCCGCACCCTCGCGGCGGAGGTTTCTCCCCATGGGGTGCGCGTCAACGCCATCGCCCCCGGGTGGATCGAGTCGCCCATGCTTCGCAAGGCGCTTTCGGGAGATGAAAAGCGGACGAACAAAATCCTTTCACGCACGCCCATGGCCAAATTTGGCGAACCTGCCGACATCGGCTGGGCGGCGGTTTACCTCTGTTCTCCTGCCGCCAAATTCGTCACCGGCATGGTCCTGCCGGTGGACGGCGGCGCGGCCATGGGATTCTAAATGGATTGGGGCAAGCAACGAGATTAGCTAGACAGGCGCTTTGCAGGCTGGGGCGTCGGCGTAATTGGCATATGCGGCGGAGAGGAATGAATGGGTGCCGTTGACACAGTCGCCTGCACGATCCATCGCTTCCAAATAACGTGCAACACAAGCCGCGGCGCGGCAATCCGAGAGGATCGCTCCGGCCGCCTTGAGCGAGAACATGGCGCCGGAGCCGATGAGCGTATATGGCTGACCTCCGGGGCCGGTGTTGTTCTTCCAGATGCCGTCGGCGGGCATCCCGGATCCGCTATTAGTGACCGACTGGCACGTCCGGCCGTTCGGCTGGCAGCCGTGTGAACTGGCAACGTAAGGAAAGAGCGAACAACATGAGCGAACACAAGAGTACGTCCCGGCCCGTGAGCCTGTTGATCGTGGGGGCGGGATCGCGCGGCCAGGGCTACGCCCACTACGCCACCGCCGCCCCGGACCGGGCGCGGGTGGTTGGCGTGGCGGAGCCCCGGCGGGACCGGCGCGAGCGCCTGGCGCTGGAGCACGCCATCCCGGGCGAAAACGTATTTGACGACTGGCTGGCCGCCGCCGGGCGGGAACGATTCGCGGACGCGGTGCTGATCTGCACGCCTGACGCCGAACACGAGGCGCCGACGCTGGCCTTCGCGCGGCAGGGGTATCACATCCTGCTGGAGAAGCCGATGGCGCCCACCGCCGAGGCCTGCCGGCGCATTGTCGGCGCGGTCCGGGAGGCGAAGGTGATCTTCGCGGTGTGCCATGTGATGCGCTACACCGCCTTCACCGAGGAGGTCAAACGGCTGATCGCCGGGGGCGCCGTGGGCGAGGTGGTGAACGTGCAGCACCTCGAACCCGTGGGCTTCTGGCACCAGGCGCATTCCTATGTCCGCGGCAACTGGCGCAAGGAATCGGAGAGTTCGTCGATGTTGCTGGCCAAGAGCTGCCATGACCTTGACTGGCTGCGCTACGTGATCGACCGCCCCTGCCGGCGGGTGTCGTCCTTCGGTTCCCGGGTGCATTTCCGGCGCGAGAACCAGCCCGCCGGGGCGGCTGACCGCTGCCTGGAGTGCGCGGTGGAGCCGGCGTGCCCGTATTCGGCGAAGCGGATCTATCTGGAGGCCGTGCGCAAGGGGCACACCGGGTGGCCGGTGGATGTCCTGACCAGCCAGCCCACCGAGGCCGGCGTCCTGGCCAGCCTCGCCACCGGGTCGTACGGGCGCTGCGTCTATGCGTGCGACAACGATGTCGTTGACCACCAGGTCGTGAACCTGGAATATGACGGCGGTGTGGCCGCCAGTTTCACGATGACCGCCTTCAGCCCCATGATGGGGCGCCTGACCCGGATCGGAGGGACGCGCGGCTGGATGGACGCGGATGGCACGCACATCCGCCTGTTCGACTTCATGACGGGGGAATGGCGGACAATCGACACCGAGGCCGGCGATGCCGGGATCCTGGGTGGGCATGGGGGCGGGGACGGGCGGCTGATGGCGGCCTTCGTCAAGGCCGTCGCCACGGGCGACCGTTCGCTCATCCTGTCGGGACCGGACGAGACGTTGGAAAGCCATCTCACGGTCTTTGCCGCCGAGGAGGCGCGCCGGACCGGGCGGGTGTTGCCGGTATGACGCCAAGCCGCCACCCCGCGACCCGGAGGGAGCCCATAAGGTTGAAAAAGAGACTACGGGGGTCCGAGGCACGTGTGTCCCCGGCGGGGCTTGGGGCAGAGTCCCAACAGACTAACGGATTTTTATCGCGAACCAATCGTTTAAGGCGCAAGGCATGAATCAATTGAAGTGGATGACGAGCCGTGAAGACGCACCCTGGCAGCCGCGGGCCGCGGAACCGTGCACGGGGGCGCCGGACCTGGCGCTTGACGGCACCCGACACCAGCGGATCAAGGGCTTCGGCGGCTGTTTCAATGAACGTGGCTGGGAGGCGCTCCAACGGGCGGAGACACGGCAGCGGGAGGCGGCGCTGGACGCGCTTTTCGGCGACGATGGCTGCGGCTTCACCTTCTGCCGGGTGCCGATCGGGGCCAACGACTATGCCCTCGACTGGTACAGCCACGACGAGCACGACGGCGACCTGGCGATGGCACATTTCTCGATCGCGCGGGACCGGCAGTACCTGATCCCCTACATCCAGGCCGCCATGCGGCGCCGGCCGGAGCTGACGCTCTTTGCCTCGCCCTGGTGCCCGCCGACCTGGATGAAGACCTTCAAGGCCTACAACCACGGACGGCTGCGCCCCGAGTCGGCGGTGCTCGATGCCTACGCGCTCTACTTCCAGCGGTTTGTCGAGGCCTACGCCGCCGAAGGCCTCCGGGTCGAGCAGATCCACGTGCAGAATGAGCCGTATTCCAACCAGAAGTTCCCCTCCTGCCTGATGCCGGCGGAGCAGATGCGCGACTTCATCCGCGACCACCTCGGGCCGCAATTCGAGCGGGCGGGGGTGGCTTGCGAGATCTGGGCCGGCACCTTGGAGAAGGGAATCCAGCACGGCTGGGCCATGGACGAAAGCCATGGCTACGCACAACTGGCGCATCTGATTCTGATGGACCCGGAAGCCCGGCGATTCATCAAGGGCATGGGGTTCCAGTGGGACGGCAAGGGGCTGGTCCAGCGGGTGCACCAGGCCTGGCCGGACCTGCCGCTGATGCAGACCGAGAACGAATGCGGCGACGGCACCAACAGTTGGGCCTACGCCCTCTACGTCTTCGACCTGATGTGGCACTACTTCACCAACGGCGTCGGCGCCTACACCTACTGGAACATGGTCCTCAGTGAAGGCGGCGAAAGCACCTGGGGCTGGAAACAGAACTCCATGCTTTGTGTGACCGCCGACGGACAGGTCCGGTACAACCCCGAGTTCTACGTCATGAAGCACCTGGCCCGCTTCGTCAAGCCGGGGGCGCAACGGCTCGGGCTGCGCGGCCCCTGGTCGGCCTTCGCGCTGGCCTTCGCCAACCCGGACGGGCGCACGGCCGTGCTGGCCGCCAATCCCTATCCTGACGAGCAACCGGTGACGCTGGACCTCGGCGGCCAGGCGTTCCGCTGCGTGCTGCCGCCGCGCTCACTCAACACCCTGCAATCCTGACACGAGGAAACCCGGAAGAGAGACGCCAGTAATCAACATGGACACGGTCATCATGCAGGATCAGACACTTCCGCTCAAGGAGCTCATTCCCCTCAGCCGCCAGGCGGCGGGCGAGGGGATCGTCCTTTTGGAAAACCGCGACGGGACGCTGCCGGTGAAGGCGGGCGAGACCCTTGCGCTCTTCGGGCGTTGCCAGATCAACACCTACCGCAGCGGCACTGGCTCGGGCGGGGCGGTCAACGTGCCCTACGCCGTCAATGCCCTGGCGGGACTGCGGGCCCACCCCAAGCTGAAGGTCAACGAGGAGCTGGCGGCCATCTACGAAGCCTGGATCGCGGCGAATCCCTTCGATGACGGCGGCGGCGGCTGGACGGCCGAACCTTGGTTCCAGCGCGAAATGCCCCTCGCGGACGGGATCGTCAGCCGGGCGGCCGCGGTTTCGGACAAGGCGCTGGTCTTCATCGGGCGGACCGCCGGCGAGGACAAGGACTACGCTGACGCGCCCGGCAGTTACCGCCTCACGGAGCTGGAGACGGCCATGATCAGCGCGGTCGCCTCCCACTTCGACAAGGTCGTCATCGTCCTCAACACCACCAATATCATCGACATGTCCTGGCTGGAGTCGATCGCCGGGAAGGATTCCATCAAAGCCGTTCTCTACAGTTGGGCCGCCGGGATGGAGGGGGGACATGCCCTTGCCGAGATGCTCGCGGGCGATGTCTCGCCCAGCGGCCGCCTGGCCGACACCATCGCCTGGCGGCTGGAGGATTATCCGTCAGCGGCCCATTTCGGCAGCCGGTCGTTCAACCTCTACGCCGAGGACATCTACGTGGGCTACCGCTACTTTGAAACCTTCAAGCCGGAAGCGGTCCAGTATCCCTTCGGCGCCGGGCTTTCGTACGCGCGGTTTGAGCGTGACCCGGTGGTCTTCGCCACCGATGGGCACGGCGTCGGGCAGATCCTGCATTTTGACGTCACGATCCGGAACAGCGGCCCGGTCTACGCGGGCAAGGAAGTGGTCCAGCTCTACTGTGAAGCGCCCCAGGGCCGGCTCGGCAAGCCCGCCCGGGTTCTGGCGGGGTTTGCCAAGACCCGCACGCTGAAGCCCGGGGAGCACGAGACCCTCCGCATCTCCGTGCCGCTGGCCTCCCTGGCCTCTTACGACGACAGTGGTGCCACGGGGCACCGGTCCTGTTCAGTCCTGGAGGCCGGCCGCTATGTCTTCCACGTGGGAGGCAGCGTGCGGGAGGCGCAACCCATCGGGCCGGTGTTGGAACTGGCCGAACTTTTGGTGGTCGAACAGCACCGCGAAGCGCTGGCGCCGGTCCGCCCCTTCGCGCGCCTCAAGCCGGGCGCCCGCCGCAACCAGGGCGCCTATGAGCTGACCCATGAGCCGGTCCCGCTGCGCACCGTCAACATGCACGAACGGATCCGGGCCGGGCTTCCTCGCACCCGGGAGTTCACGGGGGACCGCGGCATCCGGCTGGCGGACGTGAAGGCGGGCAAGGCGGCGCTTGAGGACTTCGTGGCGCAGATCCCCCCGGCGGATCTGGCCGTCCTCGTCCGAGGCGAGGGCATGTGCAGCCCCAAGGTGACCCCGGGCACGGCCGCCGCTTTCGGCGGGACCACCGAGAGCCTCTTCCAGCTCGGGATCCCGGTGGCGGCCGCGGCGGACGGCCCCTCGGGGATCCGCATGGACAGCGGCCACAAGGCGACCCAGGTGCCCATCGGCACCCTCCTTGCCTGCACCTGGAATGCCCCCCTGAACGAAGCCATTTTTGCCCTCGTGGGCCGGGAGCTGCGGGCCTACCGGATCGACACCCTTCTCGGGCCAGGGATCAACATCCACCGTCACCCACTCAACGGCCGCAACTTCGAGTATTTCTCCGAGGATCCCTTCCTGACCGGCGCCATCGCCGCAGCCCAGACCCGGGGATTGGCGCAGGCTGGCGTCGCGGGCACGATCAAGCACTTTGCCGCCAACGACCAGGAGACAGCCCGCCACGATGTGGATAGCGTCGCCTCGGAACGCTGCCTGCGGGAAATCCATCTCAAGCCCTTCGAGCTGGCCGTCAAACAGGGACGCGCCTCCTCCCTCATGACTTCGTACAACCCGGTCAACGGGCACTGGGCCGCCTCCAATTACGACCTGAACACTACTATTTTGCGCGGCGAGTGGGGGTACACCGGGATCGTCATGTCCGACTGGTGGGCCAAGATGAACCATCCGGCCGAGGGCGGCGGTGGGGACCGCTCCTTCACCAGTTTCATGCTGCGGGCCCAGAATGACCTGTACATGGTGGTGGAGAACGACAAGGCCGCCCAGAACCCGCTCAACGATAATACCCTCGCAGCCCTGGAGAAGGGCGAACTCACGCTGGGCGAACTGCAGCGGGCGGCGATGAACATCTGCCGGTTCATCATGGCCGCCCCCGTCATGGAGCGCCCCCTGGTCCCCTACGATCCGGTCAAACGCTTTGCGCCCCGGCCTGACCTGCCGGGAGACGCGGTTGCCTTGGCGGCGGGCCTTGAATTCAACACCAAGGTCAACGCGGCCGCGCGGATGGAGGTGGCCGAAGCCGGTGTGTACCGGGTCCTGGCCCGCGCCCGTAACGAACGGGACCGGGCGGCCCAATCCTCCTGCAGCCTTTACCTGAACGGCACCTTTGCCATGTCGATTCCCGTCAACGGGACCGAGGGCCGGTGGGTGGAGGTGCAGGGTGTCCCGGTCAGGCTGGAGCCGGGGCTCTATGAGGTGACCCTCGACTTCGTGAAGCCCGGCCTGGAACTGGGCCGCCTCGAGTTCACCCGTGTGGAGTCGACCGCGCAAGGTGGGTTGTGATGTGACCCCGGCCGCGGGTCAAGAACGAAGGCAGTCAACGATGACGCAAGCCCAGCCGCCACTTGGAGATCCAGACATGAAGATGCCATACACTCCCGCAGCCAATCCCGCCAACGTGATCGTGGCGGGGCGCGCACGCTTCACCTTGCTGACCGAGCGGATGTTGCGGCTCGAATGGGCCGAAGACGGCCAGTTCGAGGACCGCGCCACGCTGGCGGTGGTCAACCGTGACTTCCCGACGGTCCGCCGCACCGTCCGCCGCGACGGCGACCGGCTGCTCCTGACCACCGCCGGCTTCGCGCTGGAGTACCGGGATGACGGCCGGCCCTTTGCGAAGACGAACC